>LSCF01000015.1 GCA_001577025.1 Fidelibacterota bacterium TCS55
AAGCCTCATACTGATATGGTAAAAGCGGAGGCAACTTCCAAAGAAATAATTTTAGGAGCTCAAAGAAGAATTTTTAAACCTAAAAAAGGCGGTAATGTAAAAGGAATGTATGTGATTTTAGCTAGTGGAACAGCTGTTGGAATCCAAATAATTGCTTTAATCTCAAAACTCAAAAAAAGTGATTCATGAAATCGAAATAAACTTACACAACAAAAATGCACCCTATTGGGCAATAGCACTTCTGGTTTTCGGTTTGCTAGGATTATCAACAATTTGGATTGATTTAGGAAAATTTTGGAAAGGATATGTGTTAGATATAGCTGGACCCGCTTGGAATTACATATTATTCAGGGGGCTCTACACTGCAAAAGCAAAGAACTCCTGGACACGTTTTTTTACGCCAAGTAGAACTTTGTTTTTATTTATAATTGTATGTTTTGGTATTGAATTTTTACAATATTTCCAGATTTATGAATCAACTTTTGACCCCTGGGATTTTGTTGCCTATGTTTCTGTTCTTATTCCATTATTTTTAATTGATAAAAAACTGAATCAAAAAAGTAAAAAAACGCCCTACAACAATAGCTATAAATCATAGCTGCCCTTCGAGACAGCTACGCTTCATAGCCGAGACCGTTAGTCAAAATTTTTATAAATCAAAAACTACTATGAAAACTATTATGAATGACGTAAACCAATTTCTGTCTGCAAATAATATTGAGTTTACTTTACATGAACATCCAGCTGTTTATACATGTGAAGAAGCTGAAAAACATTGCGGAGATATTCCTGGAATCGCCTGTAAAAATTTGCTTTTGCGAAATAAAAAAGGAAAGCGTTATTTTTTGGTTGTGTTGCCTGCAAAAAAACAAACTGACCTCAAAAAATTTGCAAATATTGTTGGTGAAAACAAAATATCTTTTGCGAGCAGTGAATTATTGAAAGAAAAACTTGGTTTAGAGCCTGGTGCTGTGTCTCCTTTTGGGTTGATAAATGACACCAATAAATCTGTTGAAGTTTATATTGATAGTGATATTTATAATGCTGAAACTGTTAGTTTTCACCCAAATGTAAATACGGCAACACTGGAATTGTCAAAGGATATGTTCCGCAAATTTTTACGGGCTATTGAACACAAAATAACCGTAATTGATTTATAGTAACATCACATAACACGGCATATGGGGTTCAGAAAATTTCACTCAAAAGATTTTAAGTGGACTGTGAAATTTCCTTCTCCCAAATTTGCCAAAATTAAAATGATTTCTCAGCGGAATTTTGGCAAACTTCCCATATGCCGAAACGTTAGGTCAGTCGAAAAAGCTCAACTGCATTTTCGGTGGTATGCTTTGCGATTTCTTCAAACGGTATATTGTGAATCTCAGCCAATTTTTCAGCCACAAATCGCGTCCGCCCCGGTTCGTTGGGCTTCCCCCTGTGGGGTACGGGACTCAAATAAGGTGAGTCCGTTTCTACCAAAACACGATTCAACGGAATCGCTTTGGCCACTTCCGGCAGATGGCTATTCTTAAATGTCAGGTTTCCGGAAAAAGAAATATAGTATCCCATATTCAGAAAAGCCTTCGCCGTATCTAGATTGCTTGAAAAACAATGTGCCACACCAATCACTTCCGGATAATCTGCCAACACTTCAATCACATCTGCATCTGCATTACGGTTATGAAATATTACAGGTCGATTTAAATCTTGTGCAATTCTCATCTGAGCGCGGAAGACTTTTTTCTGCACATCCGGGTCAGAGATATTTCGAAAATAATCCAAGCCCATCTCCCCCACAGCAATCATACTTTCATATTCCATGAGTTCATAAATGGCATCAGTCCAACCGTCGGATACATCCTTGGCATCATGGGGATGGACACCGGCGGAGGCAAAAATGCTGTCATTGTCCTCAGAAATTGAAAGGCACGCTTTTGAATCGGTAATATTCGTACCCACACAAATGAAGCGAGTCACATCCAATTCCTTGGCACGAGACAGGACTCCATCCAGGTCATTTATTAAATCCTTGTAATAGAGATGGCAGTGGGTATCGATGAGCATTTTAAATCATTTTCGGGCTTAAATTGTATCATGAAGATAATGCGGAATTCGGTGTGTATTACAGTCCTCTTTTAATGAGAAAGATAAATGATTAATTACCCTATTGCAGAAATATTTATGTGGATCTGGGCCGCCATGGCGGCCCTTTCATTCGTTGAAGGCTATGTGGAAGGACGAAACCCTTGGCATCATCGAAAGCTGGGATGGCAAATCAAACTCCCAGGGGGTTATGTCTATCCCGCTTATCATTTTTATTTATTTGTTATTATGCTACCCCTGCTCATCACCCTCCCGCTCATTATATTTGGCTGGGATTGGACATTGTTTGGCATTCTCCTCAGTGCTTACGCCACCGGATTGGTGATTGAGGACTTTTTCTATTTTATTGTAAACCCCGCTGTGCAGTTCAAGGAATTTTTTACGGATTTCACGGACTACTACCCTTGGGTCAAAATTGGTGGAAAAAAGATTATGCCTTTAGGTTATCCCATCGGTTTTATCATCGCAATTGGATCATGGTATTTTTTGTGGAGGTAGAAAAATGAAAATTATGAGCAATAATCATTTTCACAGGAATAGCCATGGCTATTCACTACTCAGTTTACTGGTTATAATGCTTTCGTCAAATTTGGTTGGGCAACATTGTGCAAATGACATCCCGGAGATTTATATCAGTGACAAAGCCCGGGCGGTCTATGAAACCAAATTGGCTGAAGCAAAGGCGAATTTTAAAAAGGATCCCAGTACCGATAATCTCATTTGGTTAGGCCGGCGTGAAGCTTATTTAGGGAACTATGAAGATGCTATTGAGATCTATTCGAAAGGCATCATTCAATATCCTAAAGATGCCCGCTTCTACCGCCATCGGGGCCATCGATATATTTCATCGCGGTGTTTCGATCTAGCCATTAAAGATTTTAAAAAAGCGGTAGGGCTCAATCGTTACGAACCAAATGAAGTTGAACCAGACGGATTGCCCAATGCCTTGGGCATCCCTACTTCTACCCTTCAGGGCAATATTTATTATCATCTTGGGCTCACCTACTACATCCAGGGCAAATACCACAAAGCACGCTATGCCTATGAAAAATGCATGAAGCTGGCAGAAAATCCCGATAGCTATGTGGCTGCAGCAAATTGGCTTTATGTTATTTATCGTCACCTAGGCCAAGACAGAAGGGCCGGGAAACTGTTGGATACAATTAAGGATGATATGAATTTGATTGAAAATCATTCATACCATACGATCCTCAAAATTCATCAGGGTAAGGTAGATCCGGTTGAACTTGAAAAAGAAATCATGACCGGCCAATCTTTGAACAATACCACTTTGGCGTTTGGATTGGGTAATTATTATTCCATCAATGGAGATGAAAAAAAAGCACAGGTATTGTTCAAAAAGATTACGGATGGCAATCAATGGGCAGCCTTTGGATATATCGCCGCTGAAGCTCGGTTAAAATGAAACAATTTATTTTAGTTTATATTCTTTGTATGGTGGAGTGCGTCTCTACCCAAGCACAAGAGAAATCTTCATTTGATATTTGGGTTAAAGGTGGAATGGTCCTAGATGGATCCGGTGCTCCTGCTACTCGTGCAGACGTATTTATAAAAGGTAATCATATTTCATTTATAGGTCATTTGAAAAGGCCGTTTTCTGCAAAAGATACCCTCCATGCATCCGGAAAGATTGTTTCACCTGGTTTTATTGATTCTCATGCTCACGGCCTCCCATTTGAAACGCCCAACTTCAAAAACTTTACGTCTATGGGTGTAACAACAATTGCCTTGGGCCAGGATGGTTCCAGCCCCAATACATCTGATGTGAGGAAATTAATTGAGAATATGGATACACTTCAATTGGGTCCGAATATTGCCCTATTTATTGGGCATGGGACTATCCGAAAATTATCGGGAATTGGGTTTAAACGCGATCCCTCAGAGGATGAAATTCAAAAAATGTGTAATCTTCTTGCTGAAGGCATGTCCGCAGGCGCCTTCGGAATGACTACAGGTTTGGAGTACACCCCGGGTCGATACGCAAATCAAAATGAATTGGATGCACTGGCCAAAGTAGTCGGGCAATATGATGGACTTATCATGAGTCATATGCGGACGGAAAATAATGCAACAATGGAATCAGATTTGGCAGAACTGTTCAGTCAAGGAAAATATGCCAATATCCAAGTCTCCCATATGAAAGTGGTTTATGGAGAGGGAAAGGAACGGGCAATAGAAATCCTGACACTTTTAAACCAACAGCGGGATGAATCCACTTTTAATGTTTCCGCTGACGTTTATCCTTATCTCGCCAGTTATACAACAATTGGAATCCTGTTTCCTGAATATGCTTTGGCACCTAACGATTATGAGATTGTTAGGCAAAATAGGCGAAATGATCTACTGGATTATGTCAGAGATAAAGTCAATCGGCGTAATGGCCCCGAAGCCACTCTATTTGGTACTAAGCCTTACAAAGGGAAATCTTTAAAACAAGTTGCAGATGAAAAGGGCATACCATTTGAAAAAGTATTGGTGGACCATATCGGCCCAACCGGTGCCAGTGCCGCCTATTTCACCATGGATCGAGACTTGCAATATCGTTTTATACAAGACCCTTATGTGATGATTTCTTCTGACGGCTCCCCAACCATGCATCATCCCAGAGGATATGGTTCATTTGCTAAGGTTATTGAAGAGTTTGTTGTACGGGATTCACTTATTACGCTCCCAGAGGCAATTCGGAAAATGACTTCATTGCCAGCAGAAATGATAGGAATAGGGGACAGAGGAAGACTGCGAAAGGGATATAAGGCGGACATTCTCATTTTTAATCCGAATAATGTAAAAGCAAATGCTTCTTTTGCAGAACCCCACAAATTGGCCACCGGTTTTGATTACGTTATTATTAATGGGAAAATAGATAGAGGTCATGGCCAGGTATTAAAAAAATGATTAAGGAAGCCTGCGTTGAAACCTTACCGGAAGCCATCGCGGCTCAACGCCAAGGTGCGGATAGAATTGAACTCTGTTCCCAATTGGGTTTAGATGGCCTTACCCCTTCCTCCAAATTGATTCAAGAAACATTATCTTCTCTTTCCATTCCGGCAAAGGTGATGATTCGTCCACGAGGCGGCAGCTTTGTTCATTCTGAAGAAGACCTGAAAACCATGGAAAAAGAAATTGATCAATGCAAATACTTGGGTGTAACTGAGGTGGTTTTAGGCGTTTTAGATGAAAAAAATGAAATTGACTTGGAAGCCACCGCGCGCCTTGCCAAAAGGGCTTCACCCATGAAAGTCACATTTCATAAAGCCATTGATGCCACACCGAATATTTTGGCTGCGCTGGAACAATTGAAATCAATACCTGAAGTTACCAGTATTTTAACTTCTGGTGGTGAAGCCACTGCTTTGGAGGGGAAAAATGGATTGAAAGAAATGATTCAGTTATCGGGGGATCAATTGACCATTATTCCCGCAGGTCGGATTACAGATCACAATATAGATGAAGTTCATGCATCCATCGGCGCCTCTGAATATCATGGCCGACGGATCGTGGGTGAATTGAACTAATAGATTCGCATTCCGCTGGCCACCTTGTCGCCGTCAATGGTAATCAGCGTCAAGTCTTTCCCCTTTTTCGCCGCTAATAACATACCGTGGGATTCAATACCAAAAATAGTCGCTGGCTTGAGATTGGCCACCACCACAATCATTTTATCTACCAAATCTTCCGGGGAATAATGCTGGGCAATCCCGGAAATGATCTGCCTTTTTTCGTCCCCCACTTCGATCTGAAGTTTTAACAACTTATCGGCGCCATCCACTTTTTCTACTTCCAATACTTTGGCTGTTTTGAGTTCAACACTCTGGAACTCATCAAACGTAATCACATTATCTGGTTCCTCTTTTTGTTGATCAGCCTTGGATTCTTTCTCCAGTTTCTTCACATCAATTCTAGGGAAAAGTGCACCATGGGTCTTTAATTCGGCACCGGCAGTGAGCCCGCCCCATTCCAGGCTAGAGTCGGATGCGCCCAATGTTTCTAATACAGTCTGGGTGCGGTGGGGCATAACCGGTGCAAGCAATAGGGCACTCACCCGCAAGGCTTCTGCCGCCGTGAACAAAACCTTACCTCCGGCTTCGGAATCCGTCTTTGCCAATTTCCACGGTGCCATGGTTTCCATATATTTATTTACACTGCGAATGAATTGCAATGTGGTTTCGATGGCCTCATTCACCCGCATAGATTCAATTTGACGCCACACATCCTCAATCACTTGGATTCCATTTTCTTTTACGGAAATACCTTCCGGTGAATCGTCCTCAATGGCAGGAATTTTTCCATCATAAAATTTTTGTAATAAGTTTGACACGCGACTCAATAGGTTCCCAAAATCATTGGCAAGATCACTGTTATATCGTTTGATAAAGGATTCCATAGTGAAGCTTGCATCTTGGCCCAATACCATTTCCCGCATGAGGTAGTAGCGAACTGGATCTACGCCATATTCTTCTATCAACCCTAAAGGATCAACTACATTTCCCAATGATTTACTCATTTTGGATTCACCGCCGAGCCACCATCCGTGAGCGAAAATGCCTTGGGGCAATGGCAGCTTTGCAGACATAAGCATGGTGGGCCAATAAACGGAGTGGGTGGTGAGTATATCCTTCCCGATCAGATGATAATTGGCGGGCCAGTATTTATTAAAATTCGCATCCTCCACATTGTAACCGGGGGCGGTGATATAATTGATAAGGGCATCAAACCAAACATAGGTGACATAATCTGAATCAAAAGGCAGTTCAATTCCCCAATTCAAGCGCGTTTTCGGGCGGGAAATACAAAGGTCACCTAAGGGCTGTTTCAAAAATCCCAATACCTCATTTTTCCGATGATCCGGCTGGATGAACTTTGGATTATCGTTGATGTGGTCAATGAGCGCCTGTTGATATTTGGACATTTTGAAGAAGTAGTTTTTCTCCTTCAGTTTTTTAATATCCCGAAATTCACCTGATTCTGCTTCCTTTTCCGTAATGAACCGTTCTTCAGAAACGGAATAAAGTCCTTCATATTCATCTTCATAAATATCACCATTATCATAAACTTGCTGGAGAATATCCTGAACCACTTTCACATGGCGCGGTTCTGTTGTTCTGATAAAATCATCATTCTGGATATGGAGTTTATCCCATAACTCCAAAAATCTTGGTGCCATTTCATCGCAGTGATCTTTGGGAGCGACATTTCGTTTTTCCGCCGCCTGTTGAACCTTTTGCCCGTGCTCATCTAATCCAGTAAGAAAAAATGTATCTTCGCCTGCATTCCGGTGAAAACGGGTGAGCACATCGGCCAAAATTGTGGTATAGGCATGGCCGATATGGGGTTTGTCATTCACATAATAAATGGGGGTGGTGAGATAAAAAGTATTCATAGGTCAGTTCTGGGTGTTTTTCCTTTTAACAGTTCTTGAACAGAGATGAGCAGGTTGGTCAAAGTTAAGGGTGTATATAGGTTGCGGACTAATGATACGACTGTGTCTTCTAATGTTTTATTAATTTCTGCAAGATTCGCATTGGGATAGGTTGCATTGAATTTTTCCAGAGATGGCGCCATACCATTTACGAATCCATTCGATAGTGTTCCTGACCTCATTTCGTATGCATGGTGGAACCAAAGTTGAAGGAGATAAAGTCTAAATTTGAATTCATCCGGTTTACGCGCCGCCAGCATTGCATTATTATTAATGAAATCTCTCCACCCTTTTCCATCCACCTTTGTCATAAGTTTGGTTAATGCTTCTGCTTCCGCCAGTATATCACCGGTAGATCGCTCCGATAATTCTTTAGCCAAATGGACATCACCTTTTGCCACCATTGCCAATTGAGTTGCCGCTTCGTTCCCCACGCCGCCCTGCTCCAATATCTGGCGAGTTTGATCCAAATTCAATGCAGGGAAATTCATGGGCTGACACCGGCTGATAATGGTGGGCAATAGGGCCGACCTTTTATCCGAAACCAAAATGAGTGTCGTATTTTCTGGTGGTTCTTCTAAAATTTTTAATAGGGCATTGGCGGACTCTCCCATACCCTCTGAAAGCAGGTGGGCATCAAAAATTAAAACCATCTTTCGTCCACCGGATTGGGACTTTAAGTAAATGGTTTTTCGTAAATCCCGTATTGCATTGATAGTAATTCGCCTCGCATTGGGAACGTTGATTTTCAGGAAGGGTTCTTTCCCCTTTTGTTGGATTGCATCGGTAAGATAAGCCAAATCCTCTTTTTTAAGGGCATCCAATGGGTTGGAACTTTGGGTCGATTTTTCACTCCCGGGCAAGGGGACAATCAATTTGAGATTCGGATGTTGGAGTCCTGCAAATTTTGCGCATGATGGACATTGATTGCAAGAAGCGTCTCCTGCGTTTTCGCAATTGAGCAATTTGGCGAATTCAATGGCGCCCCATTCTTTGCCGCATCCGCGAGGGCCGGTAAACAGATAGGCTGTACCAATCCGATTATTGGATTTGGCGCGTTTGAAACGATCCCATACTGAAGGTTGAATGTCGTTGAATGTCATCTTTTTCTCAACCACATTTCCGGGTCCAGCTTGATCCCTTGACCATATATTTCAAAATGGAGTTGTGAACCATTAATCGATCCTGAATCGCCCATGTATGCAATAACATCCCCGCTACGCACTTGATTGTCTTGACTGGTTTGTACATTCGTTACATGACTATATACTGTATAATAGCCACTGCCATGATCAATAATGATGGTGGTGCCAAAACCACGAATAAACGTAATGGTCGTAACCACACCGCCCAATACGGCTGTCACTTCTGATCCGGGCTTGCCTTTAATATCAATCCCCGGGTTTTCGGTAGTGGTTTTGAGTTTTGGATTCCATTGGCGTCCAAATTTTGTAATGACTCTTCCTTCGGCGGGCCAATTCAATTGTCCTTTTAATTTGGAGAATGATTTAGATTGAAGTGCTTGTTGCTGTTGACGAATTCGCGCTTCCCGTTCGGATCGGGCAATATCATCCTGAATTTTTTTAATAATAGTTTCTAACTGTTTTACACCCGCTTGTTTCTCCGTCAAATATCCTTTCAATTCTTTTTGGCTTTGGCGGATTTTGGCCAGTTCCCGCTGCTCTTTTCGTTTCTTGTTTCTCAACGAAGAAAGGGTTTGTTCACGATCTTTTTTTAGTTTTCGTTTTCTTCTAAGTGCCGTTTCCAGGGCTAATTTTTGTTTTCCAATTTCAATCAATAATGAGCGAATTGTATCATGGGTTTGCTGATCAATGTCAGAAATGATCTTTAAATATTTTGTGCGATAAACCGCCTGCCGCCAAGAAGTAGAACTCAATATTTTTTCTAAATTGGACAATTGTCCTTTTTTATACATCTTGGTCAAACGGCGGCCATACCTTACTCGAAGCGTGTCTAACTCAATTTCACTTTGTTCGATTCGCTTTTCCGTCCTTGAAACATCCGCAACCAAGAGTCGTTCTTCTTTATCAATTTCATTGAGCAGCCTTTGAAGCAAAGAAATTTCCTCCGACAGATTACTTACCCGACGAGCAGACGTTTTTTCTTTTCTACCTTCTGATTGGATTCTTTTCTTTGTGGCTTCAATTTCATTCCGCAAAGATTGGATGGCACTATTTTGTACTTTTAATTCCTTTTCAAAATCTTTTTGGGTGTTCTGCCCCCAAGCCCACCCTGAAAAAATGGATAGCGAAATGATGATAAATCGGCGAAACATTATCCTTAAAAGTACCTCTTCATTTCAAGACCGGTCAATTTCATTGTCAAATTGTCTTTACTTGAACCATTTGCCTTCCTATATCTATTATCTCGCTTCCAAATCAAGGAGTCTAATTTGAAAAGCGCAAAATGGGAAAATATATTTAAAGGATGGAACCGGTCCGAAAGTGATACGGTTCTCACTTTAAAACAAGTCCCCGTATTCAAAGATTTTTCTGACAAAGAGTTCTCTGAATTAGAAAAACTCATTCATCATCGTACATACAGCAATGGTGACTACATTTTTAAAAACCGTGCCCCCGGTGAGGGGATGTATATCATTATGCATGGATCAGTAAAAATTACAATTGGTACTCGTGCCGATAATGAAAATATTTTAGCCGAATTGGGAGAAGGCGATTTCTTTGGTGAATTGGCTCTGTTTGATGATGAACCGCGCTCAGCCAATGCCATCGCCACTTCAGATGCTGACCTGCTGGGATTTTTCACTCAGGATTTAATGACACTTCAAGAGCGGAATCCGGTGCTTGGGCAAAAAATATTATTTAACCTAGGCGGTGTATTGGGCGATCGACTGAGAGGCACTAATTCATTATTGATTAAAGCACAGTCCACCAGACCTAATTAGATGATTAATTCTCAACCCAATTATTTTCAGCTTATTTATCGAATAATCATCGCCATGATTGGTGTATGGTTTCTTTCGATTGTCTGGCCATTTATTTCTGATGTGGTTTTGATGCTGGTCTTTGCATTTTTATTTACCACTGTTCTCCTTTCCAGTGTGGATGCATTAGAACGAAAAATTGGCAGTCGCGGACTCTCAGTATTAGCCGTGGTGGTCATCCTTCTGGGCGGCATCGGTACCTTCATCGGCAGCTTTATTTCGCAAATGTCCCAACAAGCGAAGGAATTCTCAAACCGTATTGATAAAGAAACACTAACCCAGGAATTCAAAACATTGGGTGAAAAATTCACATCAGCTATGCCGGAGTTTCTCCAAAATATGCAAACGTCCAATGGCGATATGGCAAGCAAATTGACGGAATTGATTAATACAATTGTGGGCTCTTTGGCATCCATGGCTGGAGCCATTGGCAATTTCATGTTCATCGCTGCCATGGTCTTTATTTTCACCATCATCCTCCTGGCTGAATACCATGGGTTCCGGAAATCATTGGTCAATGCAATCCCCAATAAATATTTTGAAGTGGGATTAAAGTTGATTTACAATATTGAAAAATCTGTATCTAGCTATTTGCGCGGGCAGTTTTTATCTGCCGCCAGTGTAGCCGGGATGTCTGTGGCTGGCCTATTATTGCTTAATCTTTTCGGTGCAAACCTTACCCTAACTTTTTTTATTGGAATTATTGCAGGTTTGGCAAACCTCATTCCTCTCATTGGACCATTTGTGGGTATGATACCGGCCATCCTTATTGCATTTATGAATAATATCGGCAGTGAAGCTGCTATGGCTCATATGCTATTTGGGGTCATTCCATCACCCTTTTTCATTTTGGATATTATACTGATGTTTCTTGTGGTACAGCAGATTGAAGGGAACCTCATTACACCTGCATTGGTGGGTAAAAGCGTAGGGCTTCATCCTATGATTGTAATGATTGCATTATTAATCGGTGGTACAATTTTAGGACCATTGGGTATGCTCTTCGCCGTCCCAGCCACCGGTGTATTAAAAGTGATATTGACTGAGATTGCATTCGTTCGAAAGAATGCACACCTGCTCTGACGGATTTATTTCTGTTCTATCCGAAATAATCGATAATTCGTAAACGTTAAATAGACTTCATCCCGCGGACCGTACCGATAAATCCATAACTGATTTTTATCATCTTTCCCATTCGCAACAATTTCGGATGGCCGACCCATTATATCTTCCACTTCTGAAATGGTCATTCCCACCTTGATGGATTTTATTTCTTCCTTTTCTTTTTGTTCTTCCGTTAATATTTCATCAATCTTTTCACGAATATCATAAGCTTCTTTTGCAGCCAGCTTTCTTTTTAATTCATCCAAAATTCTAGCATTGGTATTGCTGAGGCCCCCCGTTAATTCAATGGTTCTCTCTAAAGCATATACCACAAACTTGAGGGAATTCAAATCCTTTAGAGAATCTGCAGTGGAGAGTAAATCGGCGGCAATACGATGTTTAAATGTGGCCACTTCAAAGGTTAATCCTGAATCCATCTTCAATGCATTATTGAATTTTTCCAAGGCGCGATCATGAAGCCCCAGTTGATATAATCCTTCTCCTTGATTCATAAGGTGGGTGACCTTAAATCGATCTACATGTTCATTGATGCCGGGATACCACCCCGCCACCATGGACACGTGTGCAATGGCCGTATCGCCATAGCCTTGGTTCAGCCACAGTTCTGCTTTTTCAACTTCTCTAAATGCGATTTCACGAAGACGCTCATCGATGACGCCTGCCAAGAGTGTATCGGAGATGGCTCGTGCTCGAATATACTTCTCCACGGCACGATCTATCATGCCTCTTTCATCGAAACTCATCCCCTGCCGCATGAGTTGGTACGGAATTTTTCGTTCACTCTCTACCAATAACTTTTTGGCCCGGTGGATATTGGCGTGGTTCGGATGTTCTTCAATAAATTCACCCAATAGCTGAGAAGCGGATATATAATCTTTATGATAATATTTTAATTTTCCATCATCTCCTTTGGTTTTCCGCCCTCCAAAGAAAACGGAAGCGGTGGCATAAATTCCTGCCGTTTGTATTTTGAATCGACTGATGGGTGTTACATCGTCACTGTCTGTAATATGTTTAATATCTGTGTGTGTATATTTGAAATCAACGCCCACGGCAAATCGATTGATCAATCCTGTATCTAAAATGTAACGGGCGCCAAATGTAAATGATTGAGATGGGCCATAGCCGGTGGGCGTACTTTCCCCTTTATAGAATTTTGAATAGGCCACACCATAGGTATAGCGATAGGTGGTAAACCAGGATTCGAACCATTGGAGCATAAGAGATTGGCTCCACCCCACTTCTAGCATTTGGCCTGTAAATTTGACACCGGACTTCCACGATGGGTTTGCAGTATTCCATTCTGTTGGGACTGTGGGTGGACTAAGCAATGATGCATACCTTAAATTGATACCCGTATGCATATCGAGCCAGCTATTCCCAAACCAATAATATGCCAAGTTTGTTTTCAGAATATCCAAATCCAATTGATGGCCAATTCGGGCACTCATATTTCCACCGGTAAATTCTGTTGCATCTGAATCATAAGACATCCAACTGCTATTAAGACTGCCCAGCCCCAAAAAACCACCGCCGGCATTATATCCAAATCCATACCGTAATTCCATGGGAATAAAGTTCACCGGATTATGAAATTCCCGTCGTCGAAAGATGCGGTCGAAGATATATCCTTTTTCATATTTTTTTTCATCGGATGGATCCAAAGAAAAAACTTTAAAGATCAGCGATTGGGATGTATCCTGCACCGCCGGTACCTCGCCGGCCCAAAGACATGCTGAAAATATGATTATGATTGGGATGGATTTTCGAATCATCACCTTTCAAAATAGGTGAAATTGACCACTTCGCGCAAGGCGTCCTGTAATGAAAGATACTATTCATCCTTAGACGAAATGCGGTAATTTCCGGTTCGTTATTTTACGAGGGAACTCTTCTCCTTCGCATCATTAATAAATAGATTATGATTCGTATCTGTAAAAATAAAATACTGATAATCCTGTTTTGGGGATTATCCATACTATCGGCACAGGCCTTTTCCATTGCACGCATCCATTACGGCGGCGGCGGGGATTGGTATGGGGACCCCAGCAGTCTGCCCAATCTATTAACCTATATTGAGGAAAATACGTCTATAGCTGTGGATTTGAAGGAAGCTCGGGTTAAACTGACCGATCCAGATTTATATAGCCACAATTTTATCTATATCACTGGTCATGGAAACATTCGATTTTCTGAGGATGAAGTGGGCATTCTGCGTTCATTCTTGCTCAAAGGGGGATTCCTTCACGCCGATGATAATTATGGCATGGACGCATCATTTCGAAGAGAGATGAAACGGGTCTTCCCCGACAAAGAATGGGTGGATCTTCCCTTTGATCATGATATTTATCATACATTTTATTCCTTCCCAGATGGATTGCCAAAAGTGCATGAGCATGACGGTAAACCACCTCAAGGGTTCGGATTATTTGATGGAGATCGTATGATTGCCTTTTATTCCTATGAATCAGATCTGGGAGATGGCTGGGAAGATGGCTCTGTTCATAATGACCCGGAAGCCATTCGCGACGCAGCCCTTAAAATGGGTGTAAATATTGTTTGGTATGCCTTAACGCAGTAGTATGAAATCAATTTCAGCATATTTAGTTCAGATTCGAACGGCCGCCATTAAGTCCGATATTAAAATTACAGGATGGCGCATCTATACGGTGAGTCTTATTGTATTTCTAATTGGCCTTATGCTTGAGAATGTATTTTATCTCTCTCCCTTCATTCGCTATACAAGTTTATTGATTTTAGGCAGTTTGCTCCTTGTTTTTGGACTGTGGATCTTGGCCATCATTTATCAAATCAGTCAAAATAAGTATGAACCATACCGATGGTCCAATTTGGCGAAAAAAGCCGGCCGCTATGCATTTCCAAAAGAGGATACACTTATCAATGCATTGCAGATTGAACGGTCAGAATCATCGACAACATCTGCTTCCCTGGGAGATGCATTTATTCAAAATACTGCAGAAAAATTAGAGGATATTAATCTTTCTATTCTATTCCCTTCTAACCGAATTCAAATTTGGAAAAAGATTACATTGGTTGCTTTATCTATAACGATTTTTACCATTGGTTTTACTTGGCGACATTCTATTTCATCCATGTATCGATGGACCCATCCCAAAACTGAATTTGTACCACCCAAGCCATTTAAATTGGTTGGCAATACACGGCATGTCAATATATTGGGCGGCGATGAGGCAACGGTTGTATTCACAGCCCAAGGAGAAGCACCCGATTCTCTATATATTGAATTCAGGCCCATTTCTTACTCCGCCGGAAATGATTCAATTATTACAGAAACTATTTATCGTTTAAAAGACAAACCTCAGTATACCTATGAATTCAAAGACGTATTTCAGAATTATCGATATCGGGCATACTATACTTCCACGGAATTCTGGGAGCCATGGGATGAAGTATCTTCCAAATATTATTCCATTTCAGTTACAGATCGACCTTCTATCGAAAATTTTTTAGTAACCATTACACCGCCTGACTACACAGGTCTCGCACCCCAAACACAAAAAGCCAATCAAGCAGAAATATTGGCGTTAAATGGTTCTAACATTGATGTGCAGCTACGTTCAAACCAGAGTTTGGCAAAAGCAGAATTGCTTTTGGATGACGAAAAAAAGCAAATGCAGATTCAAAATAAAAGTGCACGATATTCATTTAAGGTTGACCAGGATCGATCTTTTTCAATCCATCTCACAGATAAAAGAGGGGTGACAAACCGTAACCCGATTCCATTCCATATTCAGATGGTTAGGGACATTTCTCCTGAGATGACGATTATTCAACCACCGCCCATCATTGAATTGGGCAGTGAACAGACCATTCCCATACTCATGACTATTGAAGATGATTTTGGTTTTTCCAATCTGCAGCTGGCCTATGAAATTCAACGGCCAACCTATATTCAGGCTGAACCATTTATTTCTATGTTTAGCATTAATCTCGAGGATATGAAAAAAGCCCAACAGGATGTTCAAACTGTTTGGGATCTAAAACCGCTGGGACTCATGCCCGAGGATGAAGTTCATTTCCATTTTGAGCTCTATGACAATGACCAAATTACCGGTCCAAAGAAATCCATCTCATCCACTTATATTGCGCGATTACCCTCTTTAAATGATCTGTTTACAGCCTTTAACGAAAAAGAAGATGAAATTGTAGACGCCATGGAGATGGAATTGGGGGATATCCAAAAATTACAGCGCCAGTTAAAAAAAGCAGAATTGGATCTTTTAAAAACGGATAAACCTGATTGGAAAGATCAGCAGGCACTGAAAGAAACCATGGAAGATGTGAAAGCCCAATTGTCGGATTTTGAAGATTTGGCTGAACAATTGGAATCATTGAATCGTTCGGGAGAAAAGCATAACCTTTTTTCTGAAGACCTCATGGCCAAATTTAAAGATCTCCAAAAATTGGTTGAAGAAATTTTCCCGCCAGAGATGCTCCAAAACATGGATTGGATGAATGAAGCATTAGAAAAAATGGATCCCAATGAAATGTTGTCTGCCCTGGAAAACCTTTCAAACAATCTCAGTCAAGTGGAGCAGGAACTGGATCGTTTCCTCGATATATTTAAACGGGTGAAAGCAGAACAGCAGGTGGATGAATTGCGAAAACGGTTGGAGCAATTGGTGGAGAATCAGGACAATATCGACCAGCAAATACGACAAACCACACCCCAAACTGATCCATCTGTTTTTAAGCAATTGAGCTTAGAAGAAAAAATGAGCCAGCGAGAGTTGGAAGATATTCGAGATGCCATGGAAGATGCGGCAAAGGATGTAAAATCATTCAGCAGAAGTACATCCAGAGATTTGGAAACTTTGTCCGATTCTGAAATGGCAGAATCCTCCGAATCTCATTTAGAGAAGACCATTGAACATTTGGATGATCAAGACCCCTATGGCGCCATGGATCAAAGTTATGCAGGCCTTCAGGAAATGGAAAAAATGGAAAATGCCATGGATGATATTCTTAGCGATTTTCAAAAAGAAACTACCCAAGATATGGCCAAAAAATTCAGATCCATTCTTCGGGATATGCTTACCTTATCCAAATCTCAAGAATCTCTGCGAAAAGAAACTGCAGAAATGCCCCGAAATTCGCCACGATTGGGCGACCTAGCGGGTCAGCAACAAATGATTCAAGATCAGCTGACTCAAACCATGCAAAATACCATGGACCTCTCTAAAGAGACCTTTCTTGTCTCACCTGAAATGGGTAGAAAAATGGGTACTGCATTTGCCCAAATGGAGGCGGCAAAAGGAAAAATGGCTGAACGAAACGGCGGTGGATCGTTAGGCAACCAAGATCAGGCTATGCTGGCCCTAAATGAGGGGGCCAAAACCATTATTCAAACGGTAAAACAAATGCAGGAGTCTGGGTCCGCCAGCGGTTATGAAGAATTTTTGAAACAGATGGAAGCCATGGCCAACCGTCAGCAAGGTATCAATAACCAAGGCATGCAACTGGCATTGGGTCAAATGGCAGCAGCCATGCAGGAATCACTCATGGGGCAAATGCTTGCTCAACAACAAGGTGTACGGCAATCGCTCCAACAAATGATAGATGAGATGCAGCAAGCGGGAAACCAAGGCCTGGGTGATATGGGTGGCATTGCAAAAGAAATGGACGAGGTCATTAAGGATTTACAAAAGCGACAATTCACAAAAGAGACTTCTAACCGCCAACAGCGCATTTTATCGCGAATGCTGGATAGCCAAAAGTCCATGACCACGAAAGGATTTGAAGAGGAACGGCGATCGGAGACTGCTGAACAAGTGGCGTGGACAGGTCCATCGGGCATGCCTGCAGATTTGGGGCAGCGGCAATCCTTAATCATGAATGCCATGAATACGGCCCTTAAATCAGGCTATTCCAGGGATTACCAAAATATGATCCGGCGCTATTTCAATAAATTGAGTGAATCTGAAGCTGTTCTACTTCCGGATACGACTCAAATCCAATCAAGGGATGGCGCTCTTCGATGAGATTCCTTTTTTTACTTTGCATTTGGGGCAATCTATGGGGGCAGATCCAAGTTATTCCTCAAGGTAAGAATGCATTTAATCAGGCCATGATGATGGAGCGTGCGGGTAATATGGCCGATGCAATTCTAATCTATCATAAGATTTTGGAAGGGAACCCTTCTCACCAACCGGCTTACTTTCAATTAAAAAATATTTATACAAAAACCGGCAATCCCAAATCGGCCATCCAACTGGTGGAGAGTTGGCTAAAACATAATCCCAGTGACTTGCAGTCTGAATTGGCTTTGGGTGAGTTTTATTTTCGCGATCAAAAACAAGATGAAGCCTTGTCCATTTGGAATCAATTTCGGAAAAACCGACTCACGAATGAAACCACCTACCGGTTATTATTTCATACCTATGCTCGGTTTGGCCAAGTTCAGGCCATGGAATTTTTGGTGCGTGAAGGCAGGGAAAAATTCAATGAACCCCATCTTTTTGCCATTGATTTAGCCAACTATTATCAATCCCGCCAAACTTTTAATCGATCCCTGCGGGAGTATATGACCCTTATCCGTCATCAAAAACAATATCTCCAATATACCACTGATCGCATTCTTCTCATGAGTGATGATACCACTACCCATGCCTTGATTGATTCTACTCTAAACGCATCAGCAAGTGTAAACCCGGATGTGCGGTCGATTTTGGCAGGATTTTATTATAAGACGGGGCAATTTGAACAAGCATTCTCCCAACACCAAAAGATTGGACTATCCAATCAAAATGATACAGATCGTTGGATGGCATTTGCAGAGAATTTGAGGAAAGAAGGCCAGCACGATCTGTCAATTCTATCATTTCATTTTTTACTTCAGGAATCCACCCAATCTGATCCCAATACGGTTGGGAAAGCACTCTTGGGCTTGGGACAGGCCTATGAAGATCAAATTATCCACGACCAAACTGAGTTGAAATTTGTAAAATGGTTCCCGGAAAATGATTTTTTTAAGAACCAATTTGTGAAAGCCCCCAGCATTGGGAATGAAGAGTTGGCTAATACTTTGTCTCATTATCAATCGGTATTATCTCTATTGCCTCCTTCCCAAACAACAGCGACGGTTCATTTCCGCTTGGGAGAAATTCAGGCACGAATGATGCGTGATCATGAAGGCGCTCGCTCTTCTTACACATCAGCTATAGACGCGAGACCCAATCATAAATTGAATGAATCTATTCGTCTAAGGCTAGGTGACCTTTATTTATCATCAGGACAATTTGATGAAGCCATTGTCTATTTTCACCAGGATAAATCCCATCGTGTAGATGATCGAACCATTCGTTATCTGAATGCCCATTTATATAGTGGCAGTTTAGAAACGCCCATGGCATTTTTAGATTCCGTGACACTTGCACTTAATCCGGATCATCGTTTTTTTAACGATCTACTGGAAATACATGATCTTATGGTTAATTACTATGCAGACGGTACGCGAAGTGATAGACAAGCATTTGCCACTTTTTTTGAAGCAGAAGGATTGATTCGCCAATTCAAAATTCCCGAAGGATTGGACATGTTTCAATCACTTCGCAATGACCATCCTGATGCATTGATTACCCCTTTAGCTACCCTTCGATTGGCTTTACTCCTAATTGAGTTCGGACAATTGGATCAGGCCCTTCGTGTGGCCATATCCATCGAAAATTCGCCGCTTAAAGATCAAGGCCTTGTCTTGGCCGGCGAAATTGAGGAACAATTTTTAGGCAATACCCAAAACGCATTATCCTATTATCATCGGCTCCTTTCAGAATGTCCATCATCTTTATTGGTGGGGCCGGTTCGACTCCATATTCGCAAACTATCCCAACCTCAGGAGAGTTAATTGAAACGATTCATTATTCTTTTATCCTTCATCCAAATTGGATTATCTCAAAAGATTCTTATTCCTATGGATCAAGCCCAGAAAGATCATTTAAAGGCTTATGGTACTGCGTTTTGGATCCTTGGAGAAGACATTAATGTGGAATGGATTTTGAATTACCGTGGTGGCGCATTTTTGATGGACAGCTACCCAGAGGTGGCACAGGAATGTCGTGTTCGCGGCGTGACATTTGAGACTATTGGTGCGGAGCAAACATTGGCCATCTACAATGAAGTGGCGGTGAATAATATGGAAGTGGTATTGCTAGAGAAAGCGCCTAAAATTGCCATTTATACTCCACCCAACAAACAACCCTGGGATGACGCGGTCACCCTCGCCCTCACCTATGCAGAGGTCCCCTACGAAACCCTTTGGGATGAAGAGGTATTTAATGGTGCCCTATCCCAATATGATTGGCTTCATTTACACCATGAAGACTTTACCGGACAATATGGCAAATTCTATCGGAATTATCATACAGCCGCATGGTACATCGATCAGCAAAAACAATTTGAAGAGATGGCCAATCGACTCGGATTCAATTCTGTCCATGCTCAGAAAAAGGCATTGGCCAAAATGATCAAGGATTACGTCGCCAATGGTGGATTCCTATTTGCCATGTGTTCTGCCACCGATTCATTTGATATTGCACTGGCTACGCAAAATGCGGATATTGCACATTCCGTTTTTGACGGCACATCCATCGACAAAGAATTTGTTGATAAAATTGAATTTGATCATACATTGGCATTTAACGCCTTTGAAATCATTACCGATCCCATGGTGTATGAATATTCAAATATCGATTATCCACCCAGTGATAATCCCATTGTCCGCGGTGCAGAATCAGATTATTTTTCATTATTCGAATTTTCGGCAAAATATGATCCTGTGCCCACTATGCTCACGCAAAATCATGTGGCAGTGGTAAAAGGGTTTATGGGGCAGACTACGGGCTACCATCGGGATAAAATCAAAAAGCATGTTTTAATTATGGGTGAAGATCCCACCACTCCCCAAGTGAAATACCTTCATGGGAATCACGGTCAAGGGACATTCACATTTTTAGGGGGACATGACCCAGAGGATTATCAGCACTTTGTTGGGGATCCTCAAACGGATCTTTCCCTCCATCGCAATTCTCCCGGCTATCGATTAATTTTGAATAATATTCTCTTCCCCGCTGCAAAGAAGAAAGAACGGAAAACCTGATTTGGAACTCCAAATCGTTTCAGGCGACTTGGAAGGGGCAATGAAGGTTTCTAAACAGATTCCGGAATTTGAATCGCCTTATGCCCTGAATGAATACGAGAGTCGACTGGATGAGTCTGCGTTGATACTTACAGCAGAAAATTGTGAAGAACCTGTGGGATTTAAGGTAGGATATGATCGCTTCAAAGATGGTTCATTTTATAGCTGGATGGGAGGTGTTTTGCCCGATTATAGGCAAAGTGGGGTTGCATCTGCATTAGCAGATGTACAGGAAGAATGGGCGAAAGAAAAAGGATTTACATCTATCAAACTCAAGACCAGAAATAAACACGAAGCCATGATTGCATTTGCCATTGATCGTGGATTTGATATTACTGAACCTGAACCGAATAAGGATATTCGGGAGATGAGAATCTGGATGGAGAAAAAACTGTAACGTCGAGACGTAGCATGCTACGTCTCTACATTCAAATATGTGGATACAAAAAGAAATAACAATTGATCCGAAATCACGTGGATTTCACCTCATTACAGACGAGGTGATAATGGGTTGTCCGGATATGCAGAAAATTGAAGTGGGCATCATGCAGGTATTTATTAAACATACCTCCGCTTCCCTCACTATCAATGAGGATGCAGACCCAACGGTTCGTGCGGATTTTGAATCCCACTTTAATCAAATGGTGCCTGAGAATGCACCTTATTATCAACACACATTTGAAGGGTCTGATGATATGCCTGCCCATTTGAAATCATCAATTTTGGGCTCTTCCGTGAATATTCCCATTACTAATGGTAAATTGAATTTGGGGACGTGGCAGGGGATCTATTTGTGCGAACACCGAAACCATGGTGGGAGTCGGCGGTTGGTAGTGACAATTCAAGGAGAATCTCGGTGAAGTGAATTTTTAGTTGTCTTTTTGCAACGCTTTTATAACTAAAAGATTATATTTTTAAATAGAAAGACAACCAATTACAACATTCAATGTCTAATCGTCTTACTTAACCAAGGAATAATTTCATGAATTACCCAGCAACATTGAGAATTGACTACCCAGAAACAGCCCCAAGGCTGACTGTATTTTTTAGAATATTACTATCGATTCCAATTTTGATTATACTGGGATCCTTATCATACATTGGTTATGGAGGTGATTATGGTCCAGATGAATCGTTATGGCTAGGTGTTTTAGTAATACCAACATTATTAATGGTTGTGTTTAGGCAAAAATATCCTAAGTGGTGGTTTGATTGGAATGTTCACCTCACAAAATTTTCGACGCGAGTTTTTTCATATTTATTTTTATTACAACATGAATATCCATCAACTGACGAGGAACAAGGTGTCAATATTGAAATCCAATATCCGGATGTTAAAAATGATTTAAATCAATGGCTCCCATTGGTGAAGTGGTTTTTAGCCATACCACATGTATTCGTCCTTTGTTTCATTTGGATTGGCGTTGTGATTTCTACCATAATTACTTGGTTTATTATTTTGTTTACTGGAAAAAATCCAAGCGGGTTATTTAATTTTGTGGTGGGTGCAATGCGATGGTCGTTGAGAGTCCAGGCTTACGCACTACTATTGGTTACAGATCAATACCCTCCATTTAGCCTACGTGAATAAATTTATAAAGAATTAGAAGTTTGTTCTGCCCCTTCCGGGGTAAAATTTAGTAGTATAATTATTCAATATTTTTTAAATCGTTAACACCTAAATAATTATTTTATCTTTTTCGCCATTTCCCAAATGGCATCCATCTCCTCTAAAGTGACATCTTCCAGTTCTTTCCCCTGGGCTTTTATGCCCTCTTCCACCTTGCTGAATCGTGAAGTGAATTTTTGATTGGTCTTTCGCAATGCATCTTCTGCGGGGATGTCCAAATAACGGGCGAGATTTACTACCGCGAATAACACATCGCCAATTTCTTCAGCAATATGATCTTTTGCTTCATTTGATTGTGCATCTTTTAGCTCTTGGATCTCTTCATGGACCTTATCCCACACCTGCTCTACCTCATCCCAATCAAATCCGGCGTAACTGGCTTTCTGCTGAAGACGTTGGGCTCTCACCAAAGCAGGAAGGTTTTTCGGCACGCCGTCCAGTCTGGACTTGCGTCCCTTTTCTTTATGCTTTTGGGCCTCCCAATTCTGTTTGGCGTGGAAAGCCGCATCGGCCTTTGCATCACCAAATACATGAGGATGTCGTCGAACCAGTTTTTCATTCACATTGGTCAATGAATCTGCCAACTTGAATTTGCCTTCATCCTCCCCGATAGATGCCTGAAATACCACATGAAGCAGTAGATCACCCAATTCTTCCTTTACTGTATCCCAATTTTCTTCATCCACACTTTCGATCAGTTCGTATACTTCTTCAATAAAATAGGGCAGTAAAGATTGATTGGTCTGCTCACGATCCCAAGGACAGCCATCCGGCGCTCGGAGTTTTTCAACAATTTCTACCAATTCTTCAAATTTTTTTCCTACATCACCCATAGAGTTGATTCCAATTCACTTGGTCTAAATATTGATCTTCTTTTGCAGTCATCATCTTTTTTTCTGGTTCGGCTTCGTCTTCATATCCAAGAAGATGAAGGCTCCCATGAATGATGAGTCGGCCCAATTCTTTTGAATAAGGCTCATTGAATTTTTTCGCATTCTCCTTCGTCCGAGGCAGACTGATATACACTTCACCTTCTACATTTTCTTCTTCATAATCGTTCAAACGAAATGCAATTACATCTGTGAATTGATCCTTATAGAAGAATTCTTTTTTAAGACCATTAAGTAAATCATCATTTCCAAAAATATAGGATAGATCGGCATCAGATTTATTTTCGGACTTCATTACATGAGAAACAATTTCAGATACTGTTTTTTCAGTAGGTCCTTTTAATTCTGGATCCGTATCAACATGCACCTTGATCACGCCCGGGCAGCCCCTGTGGATTCATCCTTTTTATCATCAGGGTATTCGATTCGAATATGGTAAATCCCTCTGAGGACAGGCAGTAGCCCCGTTGTGCCATCGATCGTGCCTTTGATGCGGGTTAGTTCATCCATGGTGAGGGGACATTCAGATAATTGGCCTGCACTGACGCGGAGGTTGATGATTTTATCAATCATATCTTCAATTTTCATAATATCAGGCTCTTTAATGGAGCGGACTGCCGCTTCTACCGCCTCGCAGATCATGAGGATGCCCGTCTCTTTCGTGTTCGGTTTCGGCCCGGGATATTGAAATTGTTTTTCATCTACATTTTGATCTTCTTTTAAAGCCATTCGATAAAAATATTCAACCCGAGTTGTCCCATGATGCATGGGAATGAAATCGCTCACAATGCTGGGTAGGCCATACTCCTTGGCTAAATTCAGCCCCTCTGTCACATGGTTTTTAATAATTTTTGCACTCATGACCGGTGTAAGCGTATCGTGACGGTTTTCACCTGCATATTGGTTTTCAATATAATACTCCGGCCGAACCATTTTCCCCAAATCATGATAGTAAGCCCCCACTCGGCAGAGGAGTGAATTGGCTCCAATGGCATCGGCACAGGCTTCAGCCAAATTTCCCACCACAATGCTATGATTAAATGTCCCATTTGCCTCATGCTGCAGTCGCTTCAACAATGGATGTTGAAAATCCAATAATTCAATCAATGTCAAGTTCGTGGTTATCCCAAAGGATACTTCCAATAAACCGATCAACCCATAAGTAATAATGGGAGAAAGAACGGCAACAATTGACAGGTTCATCATATCATATCCCATCAATGTCCATGAATGGCCCTTGAATAATCCCTGTCCAACAATGACCAATGCACTGCTGGCCAAGAGGGCAAATATGGCAGCAAATAATTGACTTCGGCGTCTCAATTGTCTCACAGAATAAATCCCTACGGATGAGGTGAACATGGATGTGACCATGAATTCTACATTATTTCCGATGAGAATACCCACGAGCAAAATAATAGATGTGATGCCCATAAAACCAATCCGCGCATCGAACATGATGGTCAAAACCATGGCCGCCACAGTGATGGGAATCAAATATTCAGATAATACCAAATTTTGTGTAAAGAGATATGCCAATCCCACTTCGATAGAAAAAACCAATCCGATGAGGAGAACCATCCGCCAATCCTCAAAAATAGGTGTCCGGTATGTGAGTAAAAATGTAAAAAAGAAAGATACAATAATGCCGATGACGAGGAGCCGCCCCAAGTAAGCCAAGGCCACATCTACACCACTTTCTTCCATGGCTTTCAGATCCAAGGCCACTGATAGGGAATACAATTTCTGGAGGTCATCTCCGGATATTCGTGTATTTGCATCGACAATCCGTTCATTTTCCAGGATGATGCCTTTATTCCGAGGCACACGATCTTGCCTAGCCTTTTGCCGTCGCTCTGTAGTCTCCCGGTCAAAAATGATATTGGGCTTCATGAATTCTACAATGAGCGAATAGCCCAGATCCCGCTGGACATCAACCACTTCCGGGAAAAGGCTGGTCACTTCTACACGAGCTTTTGTCCATGCATTTTGCAAATCATTAAAGGCGGATGGTATTGATAATGTGGGCGCTTCTTCATCACCAACCAACACGGAAACTTGATCGCTTAAAATTTCAGAAACTTCAATATCATAGATGCCTTCTGCCCATCGATTTCTTGAAATTTGGATAATATTATTTTTTAATGATTCTAAATTAATATTGCCATCATCTGTTGGATTCGCCAAGAATACTGCATTCCATTTTTCATCATTGGCAGCGAAAGCAAAATCATTTTGGATGGTTTCCATTTGCAGGGCCAATGCGGCACTGTCTGATTGGACGGCCACTCTGGCCGCATCATATTGATCTGAAAACCGATTTCGGTAAAGGGAATCTTTTGAATCTTTTAATTGTTTATGGCTGGCTTGGATGGCCTCTACCAAATCAATAAAATTTCCTATCATGGCAATTTGGCCATCAACCACATCTTGAGATCGAGAAAATTGAAATGGCTCCGATTTTAGTGCTTTTTCCAAATCGGCATCTAACTCTTCATCGGATTTTAATATGGGAAAATTGAAGGGCGCCACTACCTCTTCTTGGGCGACATCGTTTAATTGGTAAGAATACAAAAGTGTTTTCCCTCTTGGGAAAAAAAATGACAGAAGAACAACCACGCCAACTAAAATAGATATTTGTCGCCAATAATGGTTCAAAAGGGTCATTGTATTTTGAAAAAATGATGGTTTATTGGGAATACGAACCATTATAGCCCTTTAACTGCATTTATAATGTGTTTTGTAATGATCAACCGCTGAATTTCGCTGGTCCCTTCACCAATCTCCAAAATTTTTGCATCTCGAAAGAATCGTTCTACATCATATTCTTTTACATATCCATAGCCACCCAATACCTGAATGGCTTCGGTGGTAGCCCGCATAGCCGTTTCGCTTGCAAATAATTTGGCCATGGCTGCTTCTTTAATTATTCCTCTCCCCTGATCTTTTTTCCATGCCGCATGGAATGTGAGCAATTTCGATGCTTCAATATCGGTGGCCATATCCGCCAATTTATTCCCCACTGCCTGGAATTCATGGATTTCTTTCCCAAATGCTTTTCGTTCTGTGGCATATTGAAGCGCCCGCTCATAAGCACCTAAAGCAGTGCCCACCGAGAGGGCAGCCACGGAGATTCTGCCGCCGGTTAAGGTCTTTAAAAATGTTTTAAATCCTTTACCGGGTGTACCCAGCATATTCACAGCAGGGACAACCATATCCTCAAAGAAGATTTGACGGGTATCGCTGGCTCGCCACCCCATTTTTTTCTCTTTCGGGCCCAATCGCATGCCTGATGTATCTGTGGGGACGATAAATGCACCTACCCAAAGATCTTCTCCATCTTCAATTATCCTCGATGTGAGGTTGATTATGCCCGCTTCACCCGCGTTGGTGATAAATATTTTGCCGCCATTAATAACATATTCATCTCCTTTTTTAACAGCGGTTGTTTTCGTTGCCCCTGCATCGCTTCCGGCTTCTGGCTCCGTAAGTCCGAATGCGCCAATCATTTCACCCGATGCCAAAGGTGGAATATACTTTTGCTTTTGTTCGTCAGTCCCTGCGATCAAAATTGGGGATGTGCCCAAAGAGGTGTGGGCTGCCATGGTGATGGCTACGGATGCATCTGCTCTAGCGATTTCCATAACAGCCGCGGCATAGGCCACTGTATCCATCCCTGCGCCGCCCAATTCTTCCGGAATGGGAATACCCATGAGCCCGAGCTCAGCCATTTGATCCACCAATGCTCGTGGGAATGATTCAGATTCATCTAATTCTGCAGCAATAGGTGTAATTTCATTATCTGCAAAATCACGGGCCATTTCTACCAGCATTTTGTGTTCTTCATTAAAAAAGAGTTTATCCATTTTATTCCTTATATCTCTTTACCACTTTATGGCAGCTGAAGCCCATGTAAATCCGGCGCCAAAAGCGGCCAAAATAATATGATCTCCTTTGGAAATTTTATTCTCCGCCAATGCTTCTGATAAGGCAATGGGAATGGATGCTGCTGTGGTATTGCCGTACTTATGGATGTTGCTATACACCTTATCCATCTCTACACCCATTCGCTTGGCCACGGCCTGACTAATGCGATAGTTGGCTTGATGGGGGATGATGAGTTGAATATCATCCATAGATAATTTGTTCGCCGCCATGGCTTCTTCGATCACTTCCGGAAATCGGGTAACTGCATTTTTAAATACTTCTTTTCCATTCATGATGGGTTTGAATTTGTCTGAATCCAATTCTAGATTGTTTATCCATGCGTTCGGACTTGTACCTGGCGCCTCCATCCACAAATGTTTTAATTCCCTTCCTTCACAATGGAGGTGGGTTGACAGAATACCATTTCCATCATCACTCCGAGTTAAAATAGCTGCGCCGGCCCCATCTCCAAATAGGACACTCACATCTCTTCCTTCGGTACTTTTATCAATTAATTTTGATTGTGCTTCGGCACCAATAACTAGCGCTGTTTTAACCATTCCGGTTTTAATAAATTGATCCGCTACGGATAAGCTATAAATAAATGCAGAACAGGCGGCCTTTATGTCAAATGCGCCCACAGTGTTTAATCCTAACCGATCTTGGATTTGAGCGCTGACGCCAGGAAAAAAATAATCCGATGAAATGGTGCCCACAATAACCAATTCAATATTGCTGGCTTTGATGCCGGCATTTTCAATCGCATTCACAGATGCTTCATAAGCTAAATCGGATGTGCCTGTGTCTTGTGGGGACCATCGCCTCTCCTGAATGCCAGATCGGGTCCGAATCCATTCATCCGAAGTATCCATCATTGTGGATAAGTCATGATTGGTAACCACCTGCTCAGGCACATGGTGCCCCACGCCTGCAATTCTACTCTTGTACATCAATTTATTTTTTCGCTATTCTGGGATTTGGATATCACGAATATTGAGTTGAATCGTGGAAGTACCCTGCCACTCATTAACCTCAACTACGTAGGCAAGATCGACGGGAATACCTCGAATCAAATCCTCATAATGAGAAGATAATTTGAACCCAACTGCAGGATAATTCCTACCATTTTGACTGACGGTAAATCGAAGATGCTCCCCGTTCCCCATTAAACGAGGCTGGCCAGAAATGGAAACACTTCGCGTAACAAATTTAGGGCGCATATTCCCCGGACCAAAAGGACCCAGTTTTTCTAAAAACCGCATAAACCTGGGATTGATATCGGTTAAGTTCATTTCTCCATCAATGCTGATGGTGGTAACCAAATCTTTTGGGGTTAATATTTTATTTACATGTCTTAAAAATTGGGATTTAAAAAATTCAAATTTGGATTTATGGACCGTTAATCCTGCTGCCATGGGGTGTCCCCCAAACCCTTCTAAAAATTCGCTGGCATGGGAAAGGGCATCATACAAATTCAATTTGGGGATACTGCGGGCGGATCCTTTTCCAACACCATCTTCATCAAAGGATATGATAATGGCAGGTCTTGAGAATTCATCTTTGATTCGGGATGCTACTATGCCAATCACACCGGGATGCCACCCATCAGAACCAATAATGATCACCTTATCTCTTTCCAGATCCACTTGTGCATGGACCATACGAATGGCATCATTCACCACTTCTTCTTGAATTAGTTGACGACGTTTATTCTCACGCACCAATATGGACGCTAATTCTTCTGCCTTTTGCTTTTTGGACGTGGTGAGTAATTCTACTGTTCGATTCGCATCTCCCATTCGACCGGCAGCATTGATTTTCGGGGCTAATCCAAATACCAGTTTCCCCACATTGAGAGATTCACCAATTAGTCCTGTTTCTTTCAATAGTTGTCTTACCCCGTGGTTTTCCCCTTTTTCTATTGTTTCCAGCCCGTGATGAACCAACACCCTGTTTTCTCCCATGATGGGGACCATATCCGCTGCCGTTGCCAAAGCCACAAGATCCAGATATTTTAGTCCTACATTGAATTCAGAGCCACACGCTTCGGATAAGGCGGAAATCAGTTTGAATGCGACACCGCATCCGCATAGCCCCTTAAATGGGTATTCACAGTCTTTTTGTTTAGGGTTAAGAATGGCAATAGCATTGGGCAATGTTTTATCCGGTGTGTGGTGATCCGTGATAATGACATCAATGCCTTTTTGTCTAGCATCCTCCACAGGGTCGAACGCATTAATGCCGCAATCGCAGGTGATGAGCAGATCCGCACCAATTGATTTTGCATGATCAATCCCACCGGATGACAGTCCGTACCCTTCCTTTTCCCTATCCGGGATATAAAAGTCAACTTTTGCATTGAGATCCGTTAAACTAAGATATAGCAATGATGCACCGGTCGTCCCATCCACATCATAATCACCAAATACCAGTATGGGGATGTCGTTATGGATATTTTTGAGGATTCGGTTCAAAAAAAAATCCATATTTTTCATCA
>LSCF01000016.1 GCA_001577025.1 Fidelibacterota bacterium TCS55
GGTGCTACCCCAAAGAATATAAACCACACCTAGATGAAAAAACCCCCTCAAATTCATTTAGTCGATAGCCTGCAATAGGCGTTCAATAAATTCATTGAAATGCGAGCTATTTATCCATCGGACAACAGCAACTAAATCGTTTTCCCAATCAATATATATAATATTCGATCCAGCACCACGAAAAGTGACCGCAGTATTTGGCGCTTTGGGGATAGATTTTTTAGATCCATCTCGATTTGAGTTTAAAAACCAATTCATGTATCCATACCCTTTGTGGACAGATGTAGGCGTTCTGGCCATGTTAATCCAATCTTTTGAAATTAATTGTTTTCCGTTCCAATTTCCGTTTCGGAGGTAAAGATAACCAAATCGGGCATGATCAATGGCGCTGATAAACATACCCCCGCCCCAGTGACCGCCACCACTTACGGATTGAACCATTTGCCCATCCATGAGAACCCACGAATTTTTATATCCATGCCACCGCCACGTATTGGATGCACCGATTGGGTCCAGAACGTGTTTTTTTAACACCTGGGGTAAGGGCTTCCGCCAAACATGGAGAGCAGATAATGCCAATAGATTTACACGAACATCATTGTATTTCCAAAATGTCCCCGGTTCATGAAGGGGTTGTGTCTGAAGGTCTGTCCAAGGAATATCCTTTGGTGGGCGATCTGCCCAACTTGGCTTATCCCACAGTGTGCCTTGCCAGTGGCTAGTTTGCCTTAATAGGTGATCCCACGTAATCTTGCTGTTATGGTCACTATCGAAATGATTTGTAGGTACATAAGGTCCAACTGGATCATGGATGCTGCGTATTTGGCCTTTATCATAAGCCAGTCCAACCACGGTGGATAGATACGTTTTAGATATGCTGAATGTCATATCAACGCGATCGATCTCACCCCACTCTGCTACGATATAACCATTTTTTATGATAATACCGGTCATATCACCACGAGGTTTTGTCGGGCCCACAATTTCACCATGGGGCTCTTTAGTAAGATTGGCTTTAATATATTTCTCAAGATTGCGGGCACCTTCGCTTTCGCTTTTAATGGCGAACTTTACGGCTCGATTTAACTTTGAGACACTCATCCCCACTGCTACTGGTTGTTTCCTCTCCCATTCTCCGTAAGGCGGAAAATAATTTTGGGCAAAGACAATTGTTGCCAATAACCATAAGACAAATATGTATCGTATTGTTTTCTTCATGATTTATCCTTTTTCAGTTTTTCCACTATAAAAACGACACCCATATTTATGACCAATCCCCAAACGCCCGCATGGATGCCCCATGGTTTAGCGGGAATATCCATACCCAATTTATTGGCCAGCATCACACCCACAGCAAAAATGGTTCCCACGGTCATACCCATTAATATGGAAGAAGATTTAATCTTTTGTAAATAAAGACCCAGAAAAAATGCCGGGGCCACCTGAATTAATAATTCCAGTTTAATTTCAAGTAATCGCCAAATGGTTTGTGGGAGCACAATGGCCAAGTAGACCGAGAGCCCCATGATGGCCCAAGAAATAATCTTTCCTAATTTGGTCAGGTATGCCTGTGTTGACTCTGGCTTGAGGCGTGCATAAAAATCTTTGGTAATGATAGAAGACATAGATAGTAAAGCAGAATCCACTGTGGACATAATAGCTGCAATAGTAGCCGATAAAAATAACACGATCACTCCTGTGCCGATGGCGCCCCGCATGGATAAATCTTTTAAAACAAGCAGGGTGGCCCCTTCACTGGCCTGTCGATCCAATCCAGGAAATAAGGCCAGCGCAGTCAACCCAACCACCACCATAAACAATGTAGTAACCAACGGCATAAAAGCCATAACCTGAATAGAACGTTTTAATGTTCGTTCATTGCGTGCTGAATAGATCCTTTGCACTGCATGGGGATAAAATGCGATGCCGAAAAACCCCAAACATACCGTGCTGAACCAAGTAAGTTTTTCATTTAATGTAGGCGGAAGTAACTGGTATGGTTCTCTCATTTGGATTTGGTCATAAATAAATCCGAACCCGCCATATTCATTTTGTATAGTTACAAATATTGTAAACACCCCTATCAAAAGAATTGAACCTTGTAAAGCATCTGTCCAGGCCACACTTCTCATACCACCTAAAGTTTCATATATGACCATCACAAGAGACAAAGCAATCACACCATAAGCAAAAGGAATGGCGCCACCCGTAACCGCAACCACGATATATCCAATTGCTTTGAGATTAGTCAAAACATAATTGGCTAGGGCCATCAAACATAAGGAAGCGACGAGTATGGTTAATGGATTATTTTTGAAACGGTGGTGAATATAATCTGCTGGAGTAATGAAATTATATTTTTGAGATAAACGATATAGTCGAGGTGCATATACTATGAACGCACCTACTGCACTCGATAAAAGCGTAACCAAAACAATAGCATGGAACCCTTCTCGATATGCGCGGCCTGCAAAGCCTACTAGGGTATTTCCACTGTATTGTGTCGCATATAGGGTAAGGAAAAGGACAAGAAAACCCATCCCTCTACCCGCTAAATAAAAATCAGACAATGAATTTTCAGCTCGGGCTTTTTTACCATACCAACCGATTAAAATCAATGATAGGATATACATACCTAAAAATGTGATGCCGCCAGGGCCAAGAAGTGCCGCGTTACTTTGCATTGTCTTTTGTTTTCCAATATTTTTGTATTATAAATCCCAATAGACAAGAATAAATAATAGCCGAAATTATTGCATAGGTTACCCAGGCAGGAAAGCCGAACCACAATGAATCAGAATCCAAAAACCACCAAGGCACTGTGCAGCAAAGCGCCAACCAAATTATAAGTAAAACTTTTTTAGGCATCAAGACCGGTGGTTAAAAATAAACTCAGGAATGGAATCAGCACCGGAAAGAATTGGGCTTGAAACCCCCCTGAGATATTGATTGAAAAATTCAAGATTTAATTGGTTTACCAAAAAGACCACACGCTCATTATCAATCTCACCCACATCGAGAAAATATCCAATGAATGGAGAAAAGAGCGGTGTGTCTGAAAAATCCATATGGAGAGAATTTTTGATGGTAATCCAATAGCTAGGGGCAGCATTATTTTTTATTATGGGTGATAAGTAATCATTATTAGCAGGATAATCAGAGTCATTCCAACTAGGACGCGCCATGTATAAAATTGGCTGTGACAAACCCGTCGCTATTACATTTTTTGGCACAGGACTCATCCAACTATCCATAGCGGAGGCAGCTTTAATTCGGCTGTCAAGGTATGATGCAAGCGTACTGGTTCCGCCACCAAACGAATGGCCCGCAACACCGATTTTATTTAAATCAAGATATCCATTAAGTGGGTGTTTAATTTTTCCAGATTGAATTTTTTCTAATTGGTCAATAATGAAAGAAATGTCTGCCGCGCGAGTATATATTTGTTTCTCCCGTAACGCCACACTATCTGGATGCCCAGTAATTTCTGAACGATAATCAGCCACCCTCCCATCCGGGAAGATGGTCAGGTTTGCATCGTAACTATGATCAACTGATAAAACAAAATAGCCGTGGCTGGCTAAATTTTCAGCAAGGGAAGTATGCAGGTGGCGCATACCCGTAATGCCATGAGAAATAATAATAATAGGGAAAGGCGCTTCGCTGGAACTTGGATTTAAGTTATCATAACTATTTGTCCGCGTTAGGTCAATATGTTTTACAAGTAAGCTAGGGAAATTACCCGCGGATGAAATGGTTTTTGCCCGGAGGTTCAAATGATCAATATATGGTACCCTGTCCATATTTTTGTTTTTTATCCCGGGATACCAAAACTGAACCATGATTTCCCTCAAATCGTCCGGATTTTCTGGGGTGAACCACTCTAATCGATTCTGGTCAATCCAGTGATGGGTTGTGGACCCAATCGTATTTGGACCGGCTGGAGTCGGAAGCTTAATAATAGGGACAGCCGTGGGAAGCGCCACTGACACAACAAGGATAAATACTAACCCAGCTTTGGTGAAGCTAGTGACGGATTTATTTCTATAATAAATAAACAGGATTAATAAACTATATGTGGGCCACAATTGCCAGTGGGGTTTTTCAACCCATAAATGAAGCAGGCATAACACCACAGCAAGCCATAGCACAGGGATGATATTCTTTCGCTTTTTTGGTGGAGAAAACAAGAGCCACAACCCCCACCCCAAGGTAAGGATTAATACTATTTCTATAGGTCTCAAACCGTCCTCGTCGTAGTTCTCTAATTAGGTTTGCGAGAAATTACTTCTACTTTTTCAGGATCAATGGGGTCAGACAGTCCCATGTGGAAAGCTAAGAACCACATGACAAAAATGCCATACCCTAAAAAGAGCAATTGCCATACCCACAAGGAGGGTAGTCCGAAGGGTGCCCAGAGCGCGGGTGCATTGGGGTTAGAAAATATATCATTTCCGATAGTGGCAAATGGACCAAACCCAACTAGAAACCAAATCAGTGTTAGCGCCCAAGCGAGCTTCACCTTCTTTTTTCGTTCAGGTGTCATGCCAGTAACGGATTGTAGCAATTCATGGTGTTTGGCTTTGGCTAGCATTACTGTTTTCGATTCGCTCGATAAAAATGAAACAAAAAATGTGGTTAGCAAATTAAATAAGATGCCCCACCCGGCGCTGTGAATGGTAAGGGGATAGGCGCCCCAGGGAACACCAAACCATGCAGACGTTTTGTCCGTAAGCGTTACGGCTACAAGACCAATAATGAGCCCAGAAACAACACCTTTAGTTGTAAAACCTTTATAATAACAAATGCCTATTAATGCGGGAAACATCTGGAACCCGTAAGCCACCGCAAGTCCGCCCAGCATTACAATGGCCTGAGTTGCGTTGGCGGCAACAATTAAGGCTGCACCCGCCACCACCACCACAAAAATACGACCACACATTTTCTGGGTTTCATCGGAGGCATCCGGTGAAACATATTTCGCGTAAATATCCCGGGTGACCATGGCGCTAAATGTTGACATATAAGCAGAACCCGTGCTTTGCATGGCGGCCAAGGCACAAACCGCCAATAATCCTAAAAGCCAAGGCGCTGCATCAGACAGCAAATTGATTAACTCGGGGACTAAATTTTTATCGCTAATATTTTCAAGAATTCCATTTTCAACAAGAACATGACCACCCATCCCTTGGAAAATAGTAAAGGTAAAAAGTAGAATGCCTACGACTAAAGATGATGCAACCACTTGTTGCCAGCGAAAAGCTTGAGGCGTTTTATTTGAAAATGCCCACATAGAAAAAGCAGGTGAAGATTGGATTCCCATTAGGGCAAACATGTAAGTCATACACATGATTCCCGTCCATGATCCGCCCACAGCTTTAGATCCAGCGGAGACCATTTGTATACTGCCAGGTATTGCAACCTTCATAGAATAACCATCTGGTGTGAGGTTTTGTCCGCTTGATACATCTTTACTTACTAAGTTAGCCAGACCAGATGTGAATCCATTCCACCCCCCAGCATAATGAATAGCTATACCTCCAAGAATAGCGATACCAACTGCAAGGAGAATCGCTTGAGCACAATCCACATAGGCGACAGACTTTAATCCACCTAAAGCAACATAAATCATAACAACGATGGTCAGGACAACCATGCCGACGTTTATACTTACATATCCATCAGAAATAACATTAAACAAACTACCAGATGCTTTGAGCTGGACACCTAAATAGGGGACGGAAAATAAAAATGCCACAAGCACAGTGAGGAGCCGCATGGCGTTGCCACCATAATAATCACTATACATTTCACCTGGTGTTATATATTGATAGGCTTTCCCTAGAACCCACTGTCTTCTCAAAAACAATACACCGGTCAATGGAATGGTAAGGGCATAAAATGATGCGAAGGCATAGGGTAAACCGTCTGTAAAGATTTTCCCGGGATGACCCACAAATGTCCATCCGCTAAAACTGGTAGCTGTTGCGGCCAATACAAATACCCATACACCAATGGATCGACCAGCTAAAAAATAGTCGGCAGATGTTTTGGCCGAACGGGCTCCTTTAAACCCCCAAAACAAACAATATGCCCAATAGAGACCAACAAAAGCAATGAGCCAGATGAGTTTTGCGTCCATAATAACCTTTTACCTACGATTTAAGTTCGGCAAGTATAGGTTAATGAAAAGGAAAGTGGGAAGTGAAATTAGTTTTGTAGAAAAACCTTTATGGAATCCAAACTACCGTCATTTGTTGCCGGAGTCAGGTTTAGTATTTTGCACATCATTTCATAAAGATGAATATTGGAAAATCCGGGACCATCCATTTCTTGTTTAAAAGCAGGACCGTGCCCCACAAATATGCCCCCCATAGATGTGTATTTCGGGTCATATCCGTGGGTAGCTTTACCAAAACCTTCGCTGTGATCACCTTTGTCAAAATTTTCTCTTGTTGAAATTGACCAATGTTCATCTGCCACAGCTGTAATGGGTTGAATCCTCCGATGATTATTATAGTGCAGGCGTGCCGGAGCATCCCCTTTTTTGTATACAGTCATTTTAGGATGGGCATTTTTTAGCGTGGTGAAGATTGAATTGACGTCGCCCTTAGGACGAATTGCTGCCACAGGAGACCAGTCCACGATATGAACATCATCCATATCGATATAGTCATCTAAAAATATTATAGAATCAGGGGAGATAGAAGCCATCCCGTGGTCAGATACCAATAAGATATTTGTTGCCTGAAACATATTTCGTGATTTCAGTCCATTAATCAATCGCCCAACACTTCGATCCATTTCTTGAATGGCGCCAATAACTTCTTCCGAACCGGGGCCATGATTATGGCCCGCATCATCCAAATGGCTGAAGTAAGTTGAAAGAAACTTCGGCCGTTTTGAAGGGGTATAATCTAGCCAATTTAAAATTTGATCAATGCGTTCATTGTGATTAACCGATCCATCATAGACAAAATATTCCGTTGGACGTACACCCATAATTTCTGCTTCGGATGCAGGCCAAAACATAGTCATGGCTGTTTGCCCCTGCTTTTCTGCCGTGACCCAAATGGGCTCTGCTTCGTACCATTTTCCATCCCGAACCGGAGCGCTGCCTTCTCCGATATAATAAAATTCATCAAAAACCGGATCATACATGCGATTGGCAATAATGCCGTGATTTTCAGGGTGTTTCCCTGTAACAATGGTGATGTGATTGGGAAACGTTTTGGTGGGAAAAGATGGAATCAGCGCCTTGGCTTTTACACCGGCGGATATGAGTAAATCAAAATTGGGTGTATCGGTTTTGTCAAAATAATCCCAACGGAATCCATCCATAGATATCAGGATAAGTGGCGTTTTTCCTTTTTCTTCTGTTTTTTCATAAGGGCACGCAATAAAGAAAATAGAAAAAATCGGAATTAAGAAAACAAAACGCCGATTCATTTTGCGGAGTGGATTAAATTCTTTTTTCATAATCGAGGGTTAATTTAGGCAATTGCCATGGGATTCAAAAAACTAGACTTTAAAGAATTTTCGAAAGAAGAAATGTTAGCCCGATCCACATCATTCTTAAATGATATTGTATCGCGGCGAACCGTAAGGGAATTTTCAGATCGACCCGTCCCGATTGAAGTGATAGAAAACTGTATCAAATCTGCCGCATCGGCGCCATCCGGCGCCAACAAGCAGCCATGGCAATTTGTAATTGTGCAGGATCCAGAGGTCAAGTCGAAAATTCGAGAAGCGGCTGAAGCTGAAGAAAAAGAATTCTATGGTCACCGCGCCACAAAAGAATGGTTAGAAGATTTAAACCAGTTTGGTACGGATTGGCATAAGCCATTCTTAGAAATAGCGCCCTATCTCATCGTGGTGTTCCGCCAGATTTATGATGTGGAAGATGACGGAAGTCATCGAAAAAATTATTATGTAAGTGAATCTGTGGGCATTGCGTCCGGATTTTTATTGGCGGCACTCCATAATGCAGGGTTGGCCACCCTGACCCACACCCCAAGCCCCATGAATTTTTTGGGAGAAATATTGGAGCGCCCTGCCAATGAAAAGGCATATCTTTTGATCCCCGTGGGCTATCCGGACGATGATGCAAAAGTACCGGAAATCACCAAAAAATCTTTTGATGAAATTTCTACTAAAGTCTAATCAATGAGGTCAAAGCTCCTAATTGTTTTACTCACTTTCTTTACGATTGGATTTGGGCAAGGCGATAAGTTTACAGTATATACAGAACCATTAGTTGGATCTGAATTCTCAATAAAAATGATTCCCATCAATGGGGACACATTTAAAATGGGGAGCCCCAAACGGGAAAAGGGCCGGAAGACAGATGAGGGTCCACAGCATGATGTAATGGTGGATGATTTTTGGATGGCCGAGGTAGAAATTAGTTGGGACATCTATGAACTATTCTTGAGCAGGGATAATGCCAGCGAGGAAAAATCCAAAGGAAGCATCGAATTGGAAATTGATGGCGTCTCCGGTGCAACGCCCCCTTATCTGAATTACAACAAACCGAGTCTGCCCGCAGTTAATTTAACACAATATGCAGCCTCACAATTTTGTAAATGGCTTACAGCAAAAACAGGTCGATACTATAGACTTCCATCAGAGGCGGAGTGGGAATACGCTTGTCGCGGCGGAGAGGCGACTGCATTTTCTTTTGGACAAAGCACTCGGCAATTAAATGATTATGGATGGCACAAAGGAAATAGTGAAGGCAAGCTTCAACGAAGCAAAGAGAAGAAACCCAATCCTTTTGGCCTTTATGATATGCATGGCAATGCAGCGGAATGGGTCTTGGACAGTTATGACTCCCAAGCATATATTGGACGGGATAAGGGAGTATACAATCCGGTAAAAAATAATCGAAAATTATATCCGAGAGTTGTTCGCGGAGGTTCTTTCAAGGATGATTCTGATCGTCTACGGTCTGCGTCTCGAGGCACCTCAACTCCGGAATGGAAGAAGCAGGACCCTCAAATTCCTAAAAGTTTATGGTGGCATACGGATGCAACTCATATCGGATTTCGCATTGTACGTCCACGACAGGAGCCAACAAAAGAAGATTTGTTCAAAATGTGGGTGCGGCCAAAAAAGGAGTATTAACAAATGGAAAAGATAAAACAACTTAATCGGCGAGGATTTATTGAAAAATCAGCCAAAATTTCAGCAGCTGGATTATTATTGAGCAGGTTACCCGCTAATTCAAAACGATTAGTCTCAGTTGAAGGAGAAGTGAAGGTGGCATTGGTGGGTTGCGGAGGCCGTGGAACCGGTGCGGTTGCGCAGGCGTTGAATGCAGATCCAGATGTGAGACTAGTAGCTATGGCTGATGCCTTTATGGACAGGGCGGAAGAATGTTTAAACAATCTCCTGCAAAAATTTGAAGGATCTGAAGACCGCCTCAATGTAAACAGAGATACAATATTCATTGGTTTTGATTCCTATAAGGAGGCTATAGATATGGCCGATGTAGTTATTCTTACCACACCCCCTGCCTTCCGACCTCTCCATTTTGAATATGCTATACGAAAGAATAAACATGTATTCATGGAAAAGCCAGTAGCCACCGATGTAGCTGGTATCCATTCTGTGATTAAATCTGGTAAAAGAGCAGAGCGGAAAAAATTAAACGTGGTTGTTGGCCTTCAGCGCCATTATCAGCGTAGCTATCAATCAGTCAAAAACAAAATTGACCGAGGTAAGATTGGCGATATTGTCTCCGGTCAAGTCTACTGGAATAGTGGTGGCGTTTGGCTGAAAGAACGGCAGCCAGAACAAACCGAATTAGAATACCAGATGCGAAATTGGTATTATTTTAACTGGCTCTGTGGAGATCATATTGTGGAGCAGCATATTCATAATATTGATGTGGCCAATTGGTTCATAGGATCGGTACCAGTATCTGCGCAAGGAATGGGTGGTAGAGAGGTTCGTGCTGGAAATGAGTATGGTCAGATATATGATCACCACTTTGTAGAATTCACGTATCCAGATGGACAGGTTATCGCAAGTCAGTGCCGCCACCAGCCGGGCTGCATGAATCGGGTAGAAGAAGTGTTCCAAGGAACAAGGGGCAGCGTCACAACCAATAGTACTAATTATGGTCTAATTAAAAATAAGCGTGGCAAGACAGTATATGAACATGATGGAGAAGGTGATATCAATCCATACCAACAAGAACACAATGAACTCTTCGCTACAATTAAAGCTGGAGAGCATAAATTAAATGATACAAACCAAGGGGCCGAAGCCACCATGACAGCAATTATGGGAAGAATGGCCACGTATTCTGGACAGGTCATTACTTGGGATGCGGCAATGGCGATAGATCATTCATTAGTGCCAGAACTACATTCTTTTACTGACACCGCACCGGTACTGCCAGATAAAAATGGAAATTACCCCATTCCTATTCCCGGTGTAACAACTTATAGGTAAAACATGAAAAGAAGATCATTTATTAAAAAGAGCGCTTTAGCGGCATCTTCCCCATTTATTACTACAGGATTGATTGCTCGCTCTTTATCAGAAAAGTCAATAAGCGCTAAAGAGTTTAATCTCAATTATGCACCTCACTTTGGCATGTTTAAACATAATGCTGGAGAAGATCTTTTAGATCAGCTTCAATTTATGTACGACCATGGATTTCGATCCATGGAAGATAATGGCATGAAGAATCGAACTGTTGATATGCAAACAAAGATTGCCAAAAAAATGAGCCGTCTTGGAATGGATATGGGCGTTTTTGTTGCGCACAAAATTTATTGGCGTGAACCAAACCTGACCAGTGGCGACAAAGCACTTCGTAAAGAATTTGTAGCTAATATAAATGATTCGGTAGAGGTGGCTAAGCGTGTTAACGCTAAATGGATGACTGTAGTCCCAGGATATGTGGATTTAAGAAAAGAGATGGCGTACCAAACCACCAATGTAGTAGAGGCACTGCGATTAGCATGCGAGGTATTAGAGCCACACGGACTCGTCATGGTTTTGGAACCATTGAATTGGTGGGCTAATCATGCAGGTCAGTTTTTAACAGAAATTCCACAAGCTTATGAAATTTGTCGGGCCGTTGACAGTCCATCCTGTAAAATTTTATTCGACATTTATCATCAGCAAATATCAGAAGGTAACCTCATTCCCAATATAGATAAGGCCTGGAGTGAAATTGGTTACTTCCAGATAGGTGATAATCCTGGTCGAAAAGAACCCACCACAGGTGAAATCAATTATTTGAATGTGTTTAAACATATTTATAACAAAGGATTTAAAGGGATTATGGGCATGGAACATGGTAATTCAAAACAAGGTAAAGACGGTGAATTCGCAGTAATAGAAGCATACCGAAAAGTTGATAATTTTTAGGAGGAAAAAATGAAATTGAAAACATTAATCTTTGTTCTAATCGTTAGTGGTATTTGTGCTCAAGGCCGGTTCCTACCTGCAGATACTACAGTTATTACTAACCACAAAACTACAATCAAAGGAAAACGAGTAGAATATCAGGCCACCACTGGCACTCAACCCGTTTGGAATGAGGCGGGGAAGGCAATTGCTGCTGTTCATTATACTTATTATGAGCGGACTGATATCAAAAATAAAAATACACGACCCATCATGATCTCGTTCAATGGCGGTCCCGGATCAGGATCAGTTTGGATGCATTTGGCCTACACAGGGCCTATGATCCTAAACGTGGATGATGAAGGATACCCCGTTCAGCCGTATGGTGTGAAAAGTAATCCTTATTCCATTCTAGATGTGGCGGATATTGTTTTTGTTAATCCAGTTAATACTGGATACTCCCGTACTCTTGATAAGGACACGAAGAAAGAAACATTCTTCGGTGTTAATGCGGATATTAAATATTTAGCGGAGTGGATTAATACATTTATCCAGCGGGTGAATCGGTGGGAATCTCCCAAATATCTTATTGGCGAAAGCTATGGTACGACTCGTGTTTCTGGATTGGCCGGGGCACTTCAAGGCCGCCAGTGGATGTATCTCAATGGTGTCATATTGGTGTCACCTACCGAACTGGGTATAGACTCGGGTAGTGGACGCCGTGCCGGACCGGTAGGGGCAGCTTTGCGTGTCCCTTACTTTACAGCCGCTGCATGGTATCATGAAAAACTGCCACCTGATCTTCAGCGAAAAGACCTTTTAGATGCACTGGAAGAGTCAGAAAACTATGCTGTTAATGAATTGATGGCTGTGATCGCCAAAGGTGGTTTTGTAGATGAAAAAGAACGGGATGAAGCAGCAGCGCAAATGGCACGCTATTCTGGCATTTCAAAAGAATCAATTTTATCTTACAACTTGGATGTACCTACTTCTTTTTATTGGAAAGAACTACTTAGAGATGAGGGATTTACCGTAGGTCGCCTGGATTCACGCTATAAAGGAATTGATAAAACAAAGGGTGGCACTCGACCTGACTTCAATTCGGAATTAACTTCATGGCTCCACTCATTTACGCCAGCCATAAATTACTATTATAAGAACGTACTTAATTTCAAAACAGACGTGAAATATAATATGTTTGGTCCTGTGCGTCCTTGGGATCGTTCAAATAATAATACTGGAGAAAATCTCCGACTTGCAATGGCTCAGAACCCTTACCTACACACCATGATCCAATCTGGCTATTATGATGGGGCTACCAAATACTTTGATGCAAAATATACCATGTGGCGGTTGGACCCCAGCGGTAAAATGAAAGACCGGCTCAGCTTTAAAGGGTACCGGAGCGGACATATGATGTATCTCCGGAAGGAAGACCTGAGACTATCCAATGAAGACATCCGGGAATTCATCAAAAAATCTACACCCAAAAAAGGTGCCCCGGCGAAATATTGAGGCACTTGCTTAGATTGGTGGTAAGTTCAGGCCAATGAAAGTATCTATGCTAAAATTGGGCATCCTCATTATATTTATAGGATGTGCATCTACATATGGTCCCCGGGGATCTATGGGAGGATACGAAGAAAAATCTGTGGGTAAAAATATGTATGAAGTCCGTTTTTACGGCAATCAGCATACGCCCGCAGACCAGATAACTCGTATGCTTTTATATCGATGCGCCGAACTAACCCGGGCCAAAGGCTTTGATTCATTTGTGGTGCTGCAGGACCAAAGTTATTCGGCAAAGACAGTCAATAACCCTACCGTGAATCAGCCCGCTGTAACCCGAGAGTCCGCTTCCATGGGTGTGCGAACGGTCATTACGCCTGACTTGACCCAACCTACCGAATCTACAAGTGGGGTTGGTGTATATATTATTTCTATGTACAATGATGGTGTCGCATCATTTTCTACATACTCAAAAAGTCGTTTAGATGCAGAAAAGATATTAAACGATTATAAAGAAGCAATCCGCTAATATTATTTTGGCAGATTGAGTTTTCAAAAACCACTGATTACAGATATAATAACAAATGTAAGTAAAGATAATGTGGCCAGATTGCCAACAATTTCTATGATGGGCGTTGGCTGAATCGAACGAAAATGGTTAGGATATTTTTCGACAACATCCTTTAAATCGGTCAAATCAAATTCATAAGTGATGGGGGCCTCTTGGTAAGGGGTCGTTCTGAAAGATGCCGTTGTGTTTGCTTCCATTATTTTAATTAGGTCCACCGGATATTTTGCAACGGAAACCGTATGTTTATCTGTTGTTTCCCAATTTTCTGTAACGGCAGGATACGCTCCTATGAGATAAGTCACATCCCGATTACCAAGACCCAAATACATGCCTCCCCATTTGATTTTTAGGCTCAGTTTACCGCCGTCACTTCGGATCAATAAAAGGCCGTATTCATCTTCATCATCAATGGGGTGAATGTTCTCACTTCTTATAGTAACGTTGAGCACGTTGTTATCAATAAAGGCATCATAATAACCACTCGTATTGATATTGGCTTGACCCCAAAGGGGAAAGGCAAGCAGCATCAATCGCAAATGTTTCATATTTTATATGTTATAGGGAGAGTCAGGTTACATGAAAAAAGTTTTTATCTGCCATGGTATCTATTTTCCATTAAGACCTTCGATTCAAATAAATTGATTAATTATTTGGTAAAAACGGATTTTATATTTTCATCTACACTGTCCCGGGTCAGAAAAATATATATTTCTTCCATCTGATTCAAAAACCCAATGACACATAAAACAGGGAACAATATTTTTCCAATATCTGGGCGCAACATTGTAATAATCATAAAAAAGTATAATGATGCAGCGAATGTTTTACCACCGATCGTATGGAAGGTTGGCATTTTACCAAATTTTATTTTACCCATGATCATTTTTAGAAAAAATAACCCCAGTAAAATATAAATCAATATCCACCACTCACCGACTACGTCACTTTCAAATCGATAGAGCCAGAGTGCAATAAAGGGATAAAACACTGTATCTGCTAGTGTGTCCAGCTCTGCCCCCAATTTAGATGTCTGGTTCAAGTAACGAGCCAATGTGCCATCCAATTTGTCAGTGACGCCAATCAAGATAAACATAATCAGAAAAACCTGTCTTGCTAGAGCTTCATCTGCGATGAAAAAAGATGGAATCAGCATTGCAGGAATCAAGATCAGCCGACTTAGGCTTAACATATTGGGGATGGTCTTTAATTCATTAATATTCATTTTATGGTTATTGCCTACATTTAAAAGTAAGCCCAAACCACTCAAATAGTAACAAATTTATGGAAGGGAATATAAAAGCTGCGCGTGGGACTCAAAGCGGCTCATCATTTCATCGATCCGCGCCTGATCATTAATAAAAATGCCAACAAATCCTTTATGGTCTGTTGAATATTCACCCATAAAGTTCCAAACACCCTTTTTGATTGGTTTGCCCGCAATGAAGTGTTTCAGAGGTTCCGGACCATTTTGCCCTGTAAAGGGACGGATCATGGAAATGGTATTCACTGTACCGTCATTTTTAAACCAGGTTTCATCTGTCTTTTCCCCATTCCCCATATCCACCTTCGTTCTGCCGATCACCCATCCCAGGGGATAGTTGGCCCTGTTAATAAAATCTGCCGGTTTATGGTAGCCTGTTTTCTCATCCCGAATACTGGCCACCGTGCTGAAAGAAAAGTAATATACATTGGGGTTGATAGTTAATTCATTGTTAAGGGCCATTGCGCCTTGGACACTGGAGTCCCAGGCCACACTGTTTTTTGTCTCCCAAGCAGGATGATCTCTTAGTCTAGATAAATATTCAACAATGGATTCATCCTCTTTTTTGGTGATCTCCCATTGTTTTAGATTAAAATCATAATATTTTGAGCTGATTAGGTCAGCCAAAGGCAGAAGATTATCGGTAAAGGGCACAAGATCAACAACAATATTTGACAGGGTTGCCCCATTGTGCGGTGCGGACATGGTGGTGATAGATGAAACCCACCCAGAGAGTTTTTCCCGAAGCAGGAGACTCTCTTCAGGCGCTCCGGTAGAATCTTTTGGAATTGTATTGGTGAGTAAATGCAGAAGTCTTCTGCTCGTCACGCCGCCAAAACTATAACCGAGAATGTGTACCGGATTATCTGCGCTCCATTCAGGATACAATCCTGGGTAAACCATACCTTCAGGTTTTTGAACGATACTATATTTTTCTGAATGGGCTTGTCCATAGTCTAACTGACCACCTTTTATTTGGTAAAAAGTTTCTACTGCACAATCATAACTTGATGAAATTGGGCCCAGAGAAACAGAGTATACTTCATATCCTTTATCTCGAAGATATTGTTCAATATTGTTTTTGCCTCCCCAATAATTGAAGTCTCCCAATTCTTCTTTCCCCCAGCCAAGAAATCCATGAATTAAAATAATTGGATATTTATTTGCTCCATAGAGCATGGAAAACTGAAAAATAACTAAAAAAAGGATTCTCTTACTTATGTGCATCTTCCTTTATCCCAGTCAAGTACTCCCATGTTTGCAGCAACACAATCATTGGAATATGTTTTTCCATCACAACCACAGACAGGGTCATAAATTGCTGGACAGACATAATCATTATTTATTTTTTCCTCATCAACGCATCTTTCTTCTTCACAACTGACTATAAATAAAATTAAAGAAACCAGTAACCCGAGATACCTTTTCATTGTTGACGCCTATTTATTTTGCAGCACATGAATGTTACGGCTTTGATTATGAAAATGTGCAATTTTTTGCTCTTCCTTACTGGCATAATTACGATCCCAGTCAATCAATCTAGGTGCCATGACTTTATGATATAGCCATGGTAAAAATATTGCTAAATAAAGCATACTTAAATAACCTTGAGGCATTGTGGGGGCATTCGGATAAGATTTGAGCTCCCAATATTTTAAATGACTTTTCTCATGATGAGAAGAATGCCGCGTTACGTTATATAAATACATACTACTAATGGCACTGTTGGTGTTCCACGAGTGATGAGGTTTAACCGGTTGACCGGGGACTCGTACCAATCCATAATGTTCTGTATAATTAATGACCTCTAATAAACATTTTGCAATAAATGCACATAATATAAATATAAGCACTCCGCTCAGCCCGCCAACCAGATAGGCAATGAATGCAATTGAACCGCTTCGTATATGCCCGATTACCATTCTATTTTTTATACTAAAAATAGAATGGTGGGTTTTTCTTAAACGGCTGTTTTCAATAATCCATGCATCTTTTTGCTCTTTTATGATAGCTCTTAAAATAAAGCGGTAAAGATTCTCCCCCCTTTTAGCTGTAGCAGGATCCGATTCCAGACCAACATTTTTATGATGTCCATATACGTGTTCAATTGCAAAAGCACAATCCCATGAAATTGCCAGGAGCCAATTCCCCATAAACATATCAAATTTATTTTTAATACGATGGACCAATTCATGTCCCGGCACGGTTCCCATAACACCAATGAATAGACTCGTCAAAGCAACCAGAGATATTTTATCCAGTGGATGCACAGAACGATTTAAAGCCATCAAATCAACACCAATAATTGTTTTTAAGCGCTGAGCAAGTTCCACAGAGGGGTTGCTGCTGATAACAAATACGGTCATAAAGACTAAAAGAAGAATCAAGGGCAGATTGATATACATGGGCAGGTTCAGTATAAATTGGTTTTGATGACTGGCTTCCATCGAATCTTCTTTAATCATTATATCGCCCAGTATAATGAACAATGAGATACCAATAAAAAATGCAGTGGGATATAAAGGGCCCAACGTACAAGTATATAAAGCTAAAACCAGCGTTAGGGGTGATATGTAATATTTTAGATATTGCAAATATTAGTCCTTTATGGAAAACCCTTTGGATTCGATACGTTCAATCAAAACGGATTTATCAATATTTTTCCCTTCTACTTGTACTTTTCCGGACAATAAATCTACAGTCAATTGTTCAACCCCAGGGACACTGTGAACAGCACCTTCAACACTTTCTTTACAATGACTGCAGGTCATCCCAATTACATTAAAATTTATCTGTTCGTTATGTACTTCAAGATCTTCGACTATCTTTTTGGAGCTTTTCCCAATGGGCCTGAATCTGGAAATATATGCATTAGTCAATATAGCGAGAAATATAAATGTGAGAATGATTGTCCATGGGCCGCTCATTTCATGACCCTGGTGCTGACCCACAATTTTTGATAGGTCAATGGTTAGAAACGTATCAAGGAAGACACCAAAGAGTAGTGCTGTGAATCCGATCAAACTCAAATAGCGATAAAGCGTTTTTCTTCCTAGAATATTTTTAATAACAGCAATGGAAGAAGCATTTGTTGCTGGCCCCGCCATAAGAAAAACAAATACTGCCCCGGGCGTGATTCCTTTTATGAGCAGTGCCAGGGCAATGGGGATAGATGCGGTGGCACAAACATAAACTGGCAGTGAAACTAATAACATCATTAGATACTGAAGGTAGGTATTGGATGAGAAATATTCCGCAATCAAATCCGGCGGTATAAAAAGTGCAATTGCCGCGGCAACAAGAAGGCCTTGGAATAAAGGGACAACAATATCAGATGGTAGCGAAATAAACCCATATTTGAATCCGTGAAAAACTTTTTTCTGAAAAGGTTCATCGGATTTTGAGCGACTGGGGGCGGCTGGTGAATGGTCACCCTTATCAAAATGGTTGATGACAATTCCGCTGAACATTCCAGATATAAGTGCAGCGAGGGGCCTAAAAAATGCAAAAATGGGCCCCAGCATTCCATACGTTAACAGGATGCTATCCACACCCGTTTGAGGTGTGGAGACAAGAAAAGATACGGTTGAGCCTTTAGATGCACCAGATTCCCGGAGGGTAGCCGCAACAGGGATTACACCACAGGAACATAATGGCAATGGGATGCCAAATAAAGTTGATTTAAAAATAGAGAATATATTTTTTTGACCAATGTGTTTTGTAACAAAAGAATTATCTATAAAAATGGATATTAAACCTGATACAAACATGCCAAGCAATAAGTAAGGGGCCATCTCCATACAGAGGGTCCACATCTCTTGGATAAAAAGATTTATGTAGTGAATCATAGCAGTCTATTTTTGAAAAACCCAGTTCAGCTTTTGAGCGCCATTATTTAGGCTGTTCAGGTTGATCATATTAAAAGTTACGTAAAATTATTTTATTCAGTTATATAAATTGAGATAAGCAGATATGGTATCAATAAAACCTTAAAAATACAAACGAAAGACAGTTTCTGCTACACAGGCAAAGCGTTTTCTGTTTTCCACTTCTATACTGATCTCATTTACCAATTCAATACTATTCTTTTTTGTCTGGACGCCTACTATACGAGTGCGGGCCCTGACTTTAGAACCCGATTTTACCGGATATGGAAAACGCACTTGATTCAAACCATAATTAACCACCATCCGCGCTTCGGGAAATAAATTATTTGAGGAACTAATGGTGTTGGTCAATTTGGGAATCAAAGACAATGTCAGAAAACCGTGGACAATAGTTGTTTTAAATGGCGATTCTTTTTTTGCCCGCTCAGGATCGGTATGAATCCATTGTTTATCGCCTGTTATTTCTGCAAACTGGTTGATGCAATACTGATCAATCGTTTCCCATTCCCCCACATATATTTCTTGACCCAGTTGTTCATGCAGTTCTTTATAGACCTTTTCTGTCACCTCATTTTTGGTGATTGGTTCTGATGGAATAGCACTCTTTTTATCAAATGGATTAAGATTGGCTATCCAGGGGTTGTTCAGTGTATTTGTAATTTTATCATTGATGGTATTAGACCAATTACGGAATCTGGGTTCTAATTTGGCCCTGAACTCTGTTGCGTTCTCCTGAAAACCGGCGGTTTTCTCTCGAATAAATTCGTAAACATTCATTTATTTATCTTTTAATAATATTAAAAAATTTTTTACTTCGTAAAAATAAAACCTATTTTGTCCCAAATAGCCGATCACCCGCATCACCCAATCCCGGAACAATATATTTATTTTCATTGAGTTTTTCATCAAGGGAGGCTGCATACACTTGAACATCCGGATGAACTTCGCAAAAAGCCGAAACACCTTCCGGCGCAGCAATCAGGCACATGAATTTGATTTGGGTAGCACCTAATTCTTTTAAACTGTTTGCAGTGGCAATGGCGGTTCCACCGGTGGCAAGCATTGGATCCACAATAATGAAATGTCGGTCTTCAGGCTTTTTGGGAATCTTAAAATAATAATGAACCGGTTCATGAGTCGTTTCATCGCGTTCCATGCCTACATATCCAACCCGCGCATTAGGAATGAGTTTAATTAATCCATCGACCATTCCTAAACCTGCTCGTAGGATGGGAACAAGAACAACATTTTTGCCATCGACTTTCACACCAGTGGTTTCCATGATGGGTGTTTCTACAGAAATGTTTTGTGATGGAATATCTCGCGTGAGTTCAAACGCAACTAAAGTACCAACTTCATTGACCAATTCTCGAAAGAGCTGGTGGCCTGTTTTTTTATCTCGAATGAGTGTTAATTTGTGACGGATAAGTGGATGGTCCACCACATGAAAATTGTTGTATTTATTCATGATATTCTGATAGGAATTTATCATAGAATGGTGAAAGAATTCTAAATGAAAACAGTCGGTGATACACTGAATTTGTCTTTTATTTCAAATACCGCTCCCTCACTTTCACTTGGTAGGTCGCAAATTAGTTTGAAAAATCCACATGGTCTTTCTAAAGTATAGTGTAAAAGGGAGAACATGAATTGTTAAATAAAAAACCAAAAATTTGGTGTTATGGATTACGGAATCCCTGGCGATTTTCTTTTGACCGGAAAACTGGTAATCTCATTATCGGAGATTATTGTACCGGGCGCATTTGGCCATTCAAGCTTCAAGATGGAAAACCATATCAATTCCGCAACCTTAGAAGAGAAATAAAAAAACATACAAAAAATGTACCTTTATTTATTTCATCTTTTGGGGAGGATAGCTTGGGTGAATTGTATGTGGTGGATTATTTAGGTGCGATTTATAAATTTATTTCATCACCTTAATTTTTAATCCCAATACAATGACTGTGAATGTAATAATAAGGGAAAAATAAAATAATCCTTTTCGTCTAAAATCAAATTCATCCAAACTTTGTTGAGCGCCAGTTACTGCAGCTTGGGCAGCTTCAAATCCTGCAATAGCATTTGAATCAACAAAATCAATATTGAAGCTATGAATATTTGTTCGTGTATGAATTAGTACTTTATGTGCTTCTTCTAAATCAAATAGCAATTCATCAACAATCATACCTTTGTTTTCAGCGTCATGCACCATGGATGTTGCTAATTCTATATCGCTATTTAAATTTGTGATTACTGAATAAAAATGATTGGACATGTCTTTTGCATTTCCACCGTCAGCATGACAATCATAGCATAGCGCACCTTCTGACCAATCCAACATATCATCATTTGGTTTAGCGATATCATGATTACCATGACACGCTTCGCATTGCCCAAACCCCTCAGACAATAGCATGGATTGCAGGTGACTCGTTTGGAATAAATCTTGATTGTTAATATGACAGGTACCGCAAATGTCTTTGACATGAACAATGTCGGGTGGAGCCGCACCATGATTTCCATGACAGTCATTACATGTCGGTGCACCTACATCTTCATTTTCAAATAAAGCAATGCCATGAACAGATGATTCATATTTTTTATACTGATCAGTTGGTAAATCTGTATGAGCCATATAAGATTCATCAGAATGGCAATTACTACAAGTAATTGGAATATTGAACGGGTAAACGGGCGCTTTTGGATGGTCAATTTCCAATATCCCGTGTACACCATGACAATCAGTACAGGTAGCTGCTTTTTCATTGCCATTTTCTAAAGCAATACCATGGTGACTTGTTTCATATTGATCAACTTGATCTGTTTTGATAGAGGCTGTATACTGTTTCATAACATTAGGATTGCTATGGCACGACCCACACATTTCCAGTTGGTCAATTTTGGTTAAATCACTCCTAAAGGATTCCGCATCCCACATTGCCTCATCTTCATCATCAAAGGCTTCCGGATCACCACCATGGCAATCAGAACAGTCTAAATTGTTTTTGGCATGAACACCGCCCAAATAATTATCTACAATTTTTTCATGATCATCTAGGTCTTCATCCAGCTCTATGTGACATGAAATACAACCAGATTCTTGGGCGAGTCCAACGCTTAGAGAAAATGCTATTAGTGTTAACCAGATTTTCAAACCATGTATCCCCAAATGGTTAAAACAATAATATAAATTACTAGCCCAATTCCAAACCATGTCCAGAAAGTAGAACGTATGCCCATATGCGCTTTCTTATCAAGGAATGGAACAAAAAACCAAATAAGTCCACCAATTGTAAAAAATAAAATGCCAAAAAGTTCACCTTCCATAAACCAAACATGAGCTGGAATGAGCTTTAGTGTTTGAAACATAAACATGAAATACCATTCTGGACGAATTCCTGCAGGTGCCGGGGCCAACGCATCTGCCTTAGGGCCCAGTTCCCAAGGAAAGAAAACAGCCAATAATGCAATTACATTCAATACAATGAGCCATGCCATAAAATCTCTTAATACGAAATCAGGAAAGAATGGAATAGTTCTTCTCTTTTCTTCAGGTAATTTTTCAATTTCAGGCGGAACACTCATACCTTGTATTTGAACTAAAAATAGATGAATACCTAAAATGATAGTAAATATCCCGGGCAGAATGGCAATATGGATGCCATAAAAACGAGTCAATGTTGCACCAGTCACTTCATCGCCTGCCCGAAGAACACGAAGAAGGAATTCACCAACGACTGGAACAGCACCCGCAATATCGGATCCTACTTTTGTGGCAAAATAAGCTAATTCATTCCATGGCAATAGGTACCCAGAAAAACCGAAAGCCAAGGCTAATACAAAAAGGATCATTCCTGTAATCCAAGTTAATTCCCTCGGCTTTCGGTATGCTTTTGCAAAGAAAACTGTAAACATATGAATGAATACAAAAAATACAAATAAGTTCGCAGACCAACTGTGTGTTTCCCTAATGAGCCAACCGAACTCAACTTTGCTTACAATAAATTTTACACTTTCATATGCAGTATCGGCACCGGGTTGATAGTATAAAACAAGTAAAATGCCAGTGACCAATTGAATCGCAAATAAAAATAAGGATATACCACCTAAATAGTACCAAACTGTACCATAAAAAACAGGGACACGTTTCTTTTGTGCAAATGCAATTGCACCATCCATATCTATTCTATTGTTGAGCCAATTATAAAGTGATTTCATGCTAAATCCGGTTTTTTTACTATCACCTTATCTTGTTGTACAATAACATCAAATCGGCCTAAAGGTCGCGGGGGTGGCCCTGAAATATTTTTTCCATCAGAATCATAATATCCGTTATGACAGGCACACCACACGCGTTCATCTTCTTTTTTAAATTGAACGGTGCAATCCAGATGAGTACACGTGGCTTCCATGGCACGAAAGTCACCATTAATTTTTCGAAAAACTAAAACTGGAGTTCGACCAAGCCGAATAATTTTTGAACCACCAATCGGAAAGTCAGACAATAACCCCGCTTCAATAGAGCTCATGTCAATCTCGGGCACATCCGGTGGAATAATATATCGTACAATTGGGTATGTAACACTTATCACCCAGGCGGAGAGCCCTCCTCTAAAGAGCCAGTCTAAAAAGGTCCGTCTGGACGGTTGTCCCATTTACTTATTCAATTCTTTTTGTTTCATTTCTTCACGATATCCATCTGGATATGGGTGAGAGATTTTGGGGAAAAATTCTTCAAAATCGAACCCATGAAAACTAGGGCTCTCTTCATTATGACATTGAACACAGGTTTCTTTTGATGGTTTAAGCATTCCTACAGATTCCATAGTAATGTCACCGTGGAAAATTGCTTTCATTTTTTTCTTTGATTTATAATCTGAACCGGGTCCATGGCATACTTCACACCCTACATTTTGAAGTGCTAACATACGTTTTACTTCTTTTGTAGGTTTACCTCTTTCAGTTACTTGGTCCCAAAAGGCCTGGTCTTTAATTTCATAACCACCTTTCTCAAACCCAGTTGTATGGCAACGTACACATTCCGGGGTTTCCCAAGGATTGGTTAAAATACCTCTTTCTTCTGCAACTGTTTTTGCTTCTGGTGTTTTTAATACATCAAAAGCATTGGCGTGATTTGTTTCTTCCCACTTGAGATATTGTGCACCGCTTGATTTCTTTTTGTGACAGGATTTACATTTTTTATTTCCAATAAAATCCTGGCCGGCTAGTGTGGCTACCATTAGTATCGAAAGAGTAACTTTAATCATAAAACATCCTTTGTTATAAAAGAATGCCTTACCGAAGTAAGGCATTCTTGCACAAATTATAAATGATAGTATAAAAGTGTGTTTTTTCCTATTTGAATAATCTAGAGAAAAATCCTGTTGATTCATGCTCCTTCCGGATGGATGCAGCCATTTCTTTAATTTCTGATAAATCCATCACCATTTCACTCCAGCCATACCAAAGCGCATAGTCTGGGTTTGCATGGAAAGCACCTTGGAACAAGCGCATGCGATGTTTCAAATGCATCACAAATAATGTTTGTTCGATAGGTGTGGGCGCATCATGGAAGGTTAATAAATCTGGAAAATTGTATGTATAGTTTTCTGGTTTTTCTAATAAACCATCTTTATATAAGTCAGCAATGATGCGAATAGCTTCAGCTAATAATTCATCACCGCGACGGATAATTTGATCACCTTTCTCTAATTCTGCACGAGCAAAATTTTCTGAGTGGCAGTCACTGCATACTGCAATCATTTTATTTCGTTCTTTGTCAAAATCTTCCGCACTGAGACGTGCAACTTGTGCATTTGCAACCACATCCAATCTTGGGGTTGGGTTTCCATCTGGGTCTAACACACCAAGTGCTTGTAAGATAGTGACACGGTTTGCCCACCATTCATCATCTTCACCGGGATAGGGAGCCAACCCATTTGTTCTCACGCCTAAGAATCCCCAAGCTGTTCTAACTTCATGATCTCCATCAACCATATGACAAGTTTGACAAGTAGGAGCAGCAGATTCTTCAGGGAGTATGCCTTGTTGTTTTAATAAATAACGAACACCATGTTTTGAGGATGAATACATTTCCCATTGTGGGTGATCAAATCCCATGTGGCATGTTTGACATGCTTGCGGTTGTCGGGCTTCTTCTAAAGAAAAAACGTGTCGTGTATGACAAGCATCACAAGAAGCATTACCAAATGTATGTCCGTCTTCTTTTAAGGTTTGAATTTCTTCATTTGTTTTTATACCTATTTTATGGCAACCACCGCACCCTTTTGTTCCGTCGATTAATTCCATTGGTTTCCAGTGAGTAGTCGGCATTGCCTTCATGGCGGCCCATGCAAATGCATGTTTCCCCTTTTTAAATTGGCCGACTTGATCTTCATGACATGATGCACATGTTTCAGCCGTTGGAATTTCAGCCAGTCCATAATCGGACATGGTTGTGTGATCTTCGCCATGACACGAAGCACAATCTACTTCTTCTTGAAAGTGTATGCTCAGTTTCCAGTCTGTGACGACCCCAGGAGATATTTTTGTATGGCATTGAACACAGGTGTCTGCAATGATGAAATTTGCAAACAGAATAGCAAATGATATGATGAGTTTTTTTAGCTTCATAACATTCCTCCGCAAATTAAGTATTTCCGAATCATAAGATACCACATATAATAGGAAAATACAATCCTAATATATACTTATTGATGTTTGCAACCCGAATTCGTCTTACTATATTTTCATTTCTTCAATTAACTTATCAGGTCATAAATGAGTCAAAAAATGGATATCATGAAAATTGAAGAAATTGTAGGCGATCTAATTTTGATCATGCTGGATGGGCATGAGCCCTTAAAAAAATGGGTGTAAAACCCAACATGGGAAAATCATGCATCCGTTTTACAAAATTAGAAAAAATTCCACTAGAAACCATTGGCAAACTTGTGGCAATGACATCTGTGAAAGATTAAATCAACCAATATGAGAAAGTGAAAAAGAAAAAATGAAAACGACAAAAACGAAATTAATACTTATAGCGTTTGCCCTAACATTCTGTTTTGGCTTATCCCCTCCAAACGGTGTTTCCATTCATCGATTAAATAATGGATTAGAAGTTATTCTGATTGAGAATAAATCCTTACCCATGGTCGGAGCAAATGTTGTGGTTAAAACTGGCTCTGCCTATGAAACCTACGCCACAAGTGGTATGAGCCACATGTTGGAACATTTGCTTTTTAATGGAACAACAACTCGAACACAAAAAGAGCTTTATGATGACGGGGATAAAATTGGCGCATATAATAACGCAAATACTGGTGAATATTATACCAACTATATGATGGTTACACCCACAGAACATATTCGAGCTGGAATGGAGATTCAAGCAGATATGCTTTTCAATTCTATTCTTCCTGAAAGTAAATATGAGAAGGAAAAGGGAATTGTTTTAGAAGAGATTGCCCAAAGTTTAGCTCGTCCCGGGACACAAATTGAAACGGATATTCAGTCTATTTTATTTAAAGGGCATTCGCTCTCCCTTCCTACACTAGGAACTTATTCAACAATTGAGTCCCTTCCCCTCGCTCCTGTTAGAAATTATTATGAAGGAAATTATGTCCCCAATAATATGATCTTAAGTGTGATTGGGAATTTTGATTCGCTGGACATGCTGGAATGGGTGAAAGATATTTATGGTAAACCTGGCCCCGGAAGTGTCTTCCGCCCAAAGGATTCTAACTTCAAAACTGGATTCAATTTTACTGACCAAGCTGAAAATCATATTTTTCATCGTTCTCATTCAGATTCTACAACCCTTATCCATTTAGCATTTGAATTACCCACAACTCCTGTTCCTGGTTTTTTTGATTTAATGGAAGAAGGATTACCAGAAAATGTGGAAACGCTTCAAATGAAATTGGAAAATAAATCTGAAATATTCCAATCAGTGAAAGGTTCTATTCATCAATCACCTGTTGGAAATTATTTGGTCATTAAAGCAACATTTAACTCCAACTCTAATCTAAACGCCTTGATCAAAGAAATATCCCATAACGTCTCCGATTTCAAATTTTCCATGAAAAAGGATGTTGTTTCTACCTTCTCTACGGCGCAAAAAACGGATTTCTATAAGAGCTTGGAAAAGCCCCATATGTTTGGGATTTACAATGCACATGTTTTTGCCCAAAAAGGGATTGATGGTTTTTTAGCTTCCTTTGATGAAACACTTTATGAAAAAGCTTCAAAATCCTTAAAAAAATACCGTATTAATAATGACCCAACGATTATTATCCATCATCCCACGGATACGCAAACGAATACTGAATCACATACTGAATCGGTTCGGTTATTTGATCAAGATGGATCAGGGACAACTGTGATTGCCAAACAAAATGCGAATAGTCCGCTTTTAGCCATTCATTATTTATTTAAACATAAAGCAGACCTACAAATTGAATTTGGGGAAAATGCTGCAAAAGTTCTCCATGACTGTTTTGGGCAAAGAATGAAATCTGAAAAGATTCAAAATCAAATATCTCCTTATGGTTTTACATTTACAGTGAATGATAATCCTTGGATCCCAATGGACAATATTTATCTCCATGATGATTTTGGATATATTCGTGTTGAAGGATTAGCAGACGATATGGATGGTGGAATTGGATTTTTAAATAACGCCTTTATGAATTTCATTCCCACTCGAGCAGAATATGATAAAGCAAATGCGCCATCCCATGGTGGTTTCGGCGGCATGAGTCATAAAAATATGGTAAAGGAAAAATTCAATGATTTAGTTGATTCGCAGATTTACCCAAAGCAAAAGAAACCAATTGAACCACCAGAACTAACATACGAATCTCTTTTGGCATTCGCCGAAAAATACTGGACTCCTGAAAATGTCATTATTACGGTTGTATCACCAAACTCACCTGAAAGTGTAAATCAATTATTTGCAGGATTTGGACCGGAATCCGTACAAGATTCAACTCCAGTAAAAGAACAATTGTACGCATTAAATAAAAAAGCTGTTACGATAGAAGAAGATGGTGGTGGTGCTCAATCTTATCTTTTCTGGGGATTCATGAAAGAAATTAATCCGAAAGATAAACCTGCACTAACAGCTTTATCCTTAATCTTAAAGGATAAAATCGTTTTCGATATTCGGGAAAAACAAGGTATGGCATATAGAATGCATGCGGGAATTACTTTGAAAAAAAATAAAGCATTATTCTCAATCAACTTTGGCACTCGACCGGAAAATGTGGATGTATTGGTTCCCCAATTCCCCAAATTTTTCTCCATGGATATGTTGAATGATGTGGACGAATCTTCAATTGAAAAATCCGTAAATATGTATTTAGGTCGCATGATGTTTCGCAGACTTTCCAGCATTAATCAAGCTTATTATTTAGGCCATTCTCACTATTTTGATGGAAATATGAACTCTGATACTGAGTTTTTTGAAGGATTAAAAGCAGTGACAGTTAAAGACGTGAAGAAAGTTGCTCAAAAATATATGGATGGGGAAAATCCCATTTCCATTGTAGTTCGATAAAGGAAAAACATGATCATGAAACCATTTTTAATCTTATCATTCCTTTTTCTTTTTGCATGCCAAGAAGAAAATATTTCCGGAAAAGGAAAAGCCAAAACCAAAAACGAATCCAGGAATTTTTAAAAGAAAAAAATAAAAGAGATTAGATTGAGTTTTTGGGCTAAAAAAGTAAACACGTATTCATTGGTAATTCCCCTACAACCCTTCGGAAATCACAATGGCATTTCATTTAGACTAGGAGGCCATATTGGTTCTCACCACCATCTCCTTTTTTACACAACCACAGTATCAGAATTACCCAACCAATAACGGGTAGCCCCCATAATAAACTCCACCATCCATTTTTATTAATATCGTGCAATCTTCTCACTGTAACTGAAATAGAAGGAACTAAGAGTAAAAGACGAGAAGTCTCAAATAAAGGACGAGTTTTTATTCCATCAATTATACCTACGTCCCACCCTAAGATTATATCAATTATTAAAAGAGAAATTTGAATAATTGCACTGGCTAGTGCGAAATACCAAAACTCTGGCCTAGCTGCCCTTCCCTTGAAAACTGCATAATTTTTAATACATTTAATAAACCATTTCATTTTATTCTCCTTTATTTGACCCAGAGGCGTTTCATTTAGTCAGTAGTAGTATAAATAGATAATCGTTTCTTGTTATTTATTTCTTCTACATCTAAATGATACGTGAAATAACCAATCCCAAGCGGTGTTTCTCCAACATAATCTATAGGCTGGATGACTAAATCTTCACCATCAATCGTAAGTGAGACATATGCATATCTGTAAGCTTTATCATATCCACGATAACAGGTGTTTTCACCACTTTTAATCTCACCATGATTTCTACCTTCACCAGTAGCACTGATTACTACATTGCAGAAATCGTAATCACTGATATTCAATACTCTAATATTTGTTTTTTTATCATCACTATTGCAATCTGAAATATCATGCTGGTCACATTCAAAGTCGGTGTCATTGCATGTTAAAAAAAAGAATATTACAAAGAATATGACCCAGAGGCGTTTCATGAAAGAAATTACACAAAAAATCTTAAGAGGCAATATGTAGAATGCTCACTCACTCTCCTTGGTATAGCGCCCCCAAGGTACGGGGGCTTTATTGGCAATCAACTTATTTACTCTGATTCATTCCATTGCCAAGCAGTATATAGAATAAATCCAGTAGTGCTTATCTCAATGATACTAAAAAATATATAATGCAGTGTATTATCAGCAGTAAAAAGTGTAGCAGTCTGC
>LSCF01000017.1 GCA_001577025.1 Fidelibacterota bacterium TCS55
CCGTAAATGGGAAAACGTGACCAAAGACTGCATTCCCTTCATGTCCGGAACTGCCGATGGTATAGAAACATTTGCCTTCCTCCTTCATCAGCCTGGCTCGCAGGTCCATGTGTCGGCTGAAGACCTGCGATTCAAACAAACGGATCAATTCCGCCGGATTCGTTTCCGCATCACCAATTGTTGCAGTTGACCGGGATAGCGGAAAGTTGCCGGATTTCACACAGGCGGTGAAATTCTTGTCAATAGCATCTGCTCGATTGAAAAGTGACATGGTTATTTACGTGTTCGTGTATTCACGTGTTAAGGTGGGGGGTTTTAAATACGTGAACACCTGAACACAACGCACTTATAACATTCCATGGTCTGCAAAAGAATACACCTCATTCCCGGCAATGATGAGATGGTCATGAATGGAAATGTCAATGGCTTCAGCGGCATCTTTCAGCTTTTTTGTGATGGATAGATCATCCTCACTCGGATTCGGATTCCCGCTGGGATGATTATGCGCAAAAACAAGTGCTGCGGCATCGTGGTCCAATGCGCGCTTTACCACTTCTCTGGGATACACTGCCGATGTGGTGAGCGTCCCCTCAAACAATTCTTCCATTTTGATGACTTGATTCCTGCCGTTCAAATAAATCGCGATAAATACTTCCCTGCTCTTGTCCCTGAGATTGTGCCTGAGGTAATCAATTACTTCATCCGATGAACGGACAAAATCCGCATCAACGATACGATCTGCCAGATACCGGCGCGATACTGCCTGAGCAATTTTTAATCCGAAAACATTTTTATCACCGATACCTTTAATGGATTTCAAATCAGCAGGATCGGCTTCCAAAACGCCTTTCAATGATCCGAATTGTTTCAAGGCATCTTTTGCTGGTTTTTTGCAGTCTGTTCGCGGTGTACCCAGCGTAAGAAGCAATTCGATGATTTCGTAATCGTGGAATCCGTCGAGACCGCTTTTTAAGAATTTGTCCCGGAGACGTTGGCGGTGACCGTCGTTTTTGGATGTGTTCATGTTATAAATGTGTTCACGTGTTCAGGTGCAATTTTACAAATTATAACACATGAACACACAAACACTTGAACACTTATTTAAGAGAGAGCAGCTTTTCTTTGAATTCCCGTAACTCTCGCACATTGCCGATTTCAATCTCCCCGGATTCCCATTTCAAGCGGAAATCTTGTTCAGAATCGCCACCACCTTGTTTTTGATAAAGTGGATAAATATCTGAATCTTCTCGGGGTTTATTGTGATGTAGTGTGGCTGTTAGTTGATAGGCCACATCTTCATTGATGTCATCAATAACGCGGTCGGGAAGTTTTCGTTCTAACAAACTTTGTTCGATACGAGAAAAACGCATGCCATTCACTACGTAATCCTGGTAGGCTTCCCAAGCGAATGGAGCCACTGCTTTCACTGATTCTGCCATGGCATCGGAGAATACACGAATTTCATATTGGGCGTGACTGTCGGAACGAAGTCCTATAAAATGTAAGAGATTGTGGAGATCGTTCTTCCAATACCATTCGGTGTACAAGTTCACCGGTAAGATGGATCGGGCCAATTCACGGGCCACACCTGCTTCATTCAATTCGGAATAAATGGCGAATGACCGTTCGGATATTTCTTTGAAATAATCCTGCACTTTTTGTTTCAATTCTGCAGGCACTTCACCACCACGACCCTGTTTATTCAATGCACTCTGAAATTCAATATGGTCCGGATCGGGGTAATAGAATTCATCTCTTGCTTCAGAGTAACGGAGTGAATATTCATTAATGTTTGCGGTGCGGTGGCGGACCCATTGCCGCGCTACAAAGATCGGCATCTTGCAATGGAATTTGAATTCCACCATTTCGAAAGGCGTTGTATGACGATGGCGCATGAGATAACGGATAAGTCCACGATCTTGGGACACTTTGGAAGTTCCCTTCCCATAACTTACTCGTGCGGCCTGCACGATGGCATCATCTCCACCCATGGAATCCACGAGCCGAACAAAGCCTTTATCTAAACATTTGATTGCATCGTCTGGTATTTGTGACATTTTAATTCTCTAATTCTTTTTCCTGTATATCATAATCCCGTCCCGAACGGGTAAAAGTAAGGGTTCAAATCTATCATTATTTTTAATCAGTTCCGCCGTTTCTCTTAACGCTTTGGCATCATCATCTTCCGGATTTAAGACCGTACCGCTCCACAGCATATTATCAAAAACAGCAATGCCGCCGGGCTTGAGCAGAGTCGTCCCCCGTTTCAAATATTCAGGATATCCTGTTTTGTCCGCATCCACAAACATCATATCAAATGAGCCTGCTCGGAAGTTTTCCAGCGATTCTATTGCTGGCCCTTGATGGACATGGATCTTATGATTCACATCTGATTTTTCAAACCAGCCTGTGGCGGTTTTTACATGTTTCTCCATGAGTTCGCAGGAATGAATTTCACCATCTTCCGGAAGTGCTTCCGCCATTTTCAATGTGGAATAACCGGTGAACATCCCAATTTCCAAGATACGTTTTGCTCCGGAAATTTTAATAAGCATCTGGAGCAAACCACCTACCAGTGTTCCACATAGCATTTGGGGAATCTCTTCTGTCTCCCACGTTTTTTGGGAGAGCTCTTTCAGTAAATCCGAATCGTCTAATGAATAGGTTTTACAATATTTTTCGATATCTTCTAATGTAAAATTCATTTTAATTATAAGTGTTCAGGTGTTCATGTATTATAGTGGAATTGTAAGTGAATACATGAACACTTTAACACCCTAAAACTTCGAAAGTTTTATCCACCGCATCCACATCTCCGGCAACTAGACCTGGAGAAATTAAGGTATTTTTTTGATTATATTTTCTCGGATTCCCGTACAAGTCGATCAATTTCCCGCCCGCTTCATTAATGATGCAATTTCCCGCGCAAATGTCCCATTCGTTCTTTGGACGAAGTGATGCAAAAATATCCGCTTCCCCTGCAGCGGTAAGTCCCAATTTATAGGCCACAGACCCAATAGCTCTGAGTTCGCCAAATGTGCCATCATAGGGTGACCACAATCCACGGCGTGTTTCGGACCGACTGTTCAAGATTACCATGTCGCTTACATCATCTTTTGTGGCACAACGGATGGGTTCATCATTCAAAAAAGCACCTTCTCCCTTGGCGGCTGTGAATGTTTCTTTCGTCACTGGATTAAATAGCACACCCACAACAGGCTCACCATTTTCTACCAAGGCAACACTCACCACAAAATGGGGAACACCTTCTACAAATTCCTTTGTGCCGTCCAACGGATCCACTACCCAAACTCGATCTTTATCTAACCGATCGGAGGAATCCACCGTTTCTTCTGAAAGCCAGCCATAGTCTGGGCAAGCACCAGTTAGAAATTCTCTAATGCAGGTATCTGCTTCAAAATCAGCCGTAGTGACCGGATTATGATATCCTTTATCTTTGATTTCATAATCTGCTTTATAATATTTTAAAATTATGTCGCCGGCTTCGATGGCCGCTTCTTGCGCTAATTTTAATTCAGAATTCATGGGACAGAAATTAGGTAATCTATATTATGTCACACTCACTTTTATAGGTTAAATCGACCCAAACTATTGGAGGAATTAAAGTATTTTTACATTTTGTTAATAATCACTTACGCTAAAGTATCGGGATTCAGGATGAGAAAAGTACCATCCACTCACGGAAGCAGCGGGATACATGGCGCGACTTTCTGTCAACGTAATTCCTGTGTTTTCCTCAACATGAAGTAAAGCCCAGATCTTGTCCTTTTCTACATGATCCGGACATGCTGGGTATCCCGGCGCAGGGCGAATGCCTTGATACTTTTCTTTAATCAATTTTGCATTATCCAATGTTTCATCTGCAGCATATCCCCAGAATTCTTTTCGGACACGCTCATGTAATCGTTCAGCAAATGCTTCCGCCAATCGATCCGCCAATACTTTGGCCATAATGGCATTATAATCATCATACTGATCTTCAAATTCTTTCACGATGGATTCCAACCCATGGCCAGTCGTAACGGCGAAAGTCCCAATAAAATCATTTTTTGGTGCAATAAAATCAGCCAAGGAATAATTTGTACCATTGGCACCTTTATCTACCGTTTGTCTTGCGAAATTAAATGTCACCTCACCTGTGATGACTGATTCATTTTCTGCATGGGCTGGATGAATCCCTAACACAGCTTTCGCTGTAAGCAGTTTTTCAGTAATAATTCGATCCAGTAGCTTTTGCCTATCATCAAATAATTTTTGGGCTTCATTGCCATACTTTTGATCTGATAATATTTTAGGATATGTACCTTTTAACTCCCACGCATGGAAAAATGGAGACCAATCGATATAATCCACCAATTCATCCAATGGATAATCTTCAAATACCTTAATCCCGTTAATATTGGGTATTAATGGTTGATGATTATCCCAATCAATTTGATGTTTTCTCTCTCGGGCCGTCTCAATGGATAGGGGCGGTTTGGTTATCTTCTTTGCGCGCGTTTCCCGAATCTGTTGAAAATCGTCTTTAACTTCAGCCACAAAAGCATCTTTTTCATTTTCATTCATGAGTTTGCTCACCACACCCACGGCGCGAGATGCATCAATCACATGGATAGACGGTCCAGAATAATTTTCTTCAATCTTTACTGCAGTATGTTTGCGGCTAGTGGTGGCACCCCCGATTAATAATGGAATGTTAAAATCCAGCCTCTCCATTTCAGAAGCCACATGTACCATTTCATCCAGACTGGGGGTAATTAATCCGGAAAGCCCAATGATATCTGCCTCCTTTTCTTTGGCTGTAGATAAAATTTTATCGGATGACACCATGACGCCTAGATCAATGATATCATAGCCGTTGCATCCCAAAACAACACCCACAATATTTTTACCAATGTCATGTACATCCCCTTTCACTGTGGCCAATACAATCTTTCCATTGGACTTGTCAGTGAGGCCGAGTTCATCTTTTTCTTTTTCAATAAATGGAATTAAATGGGCCACTGCTTTCTTCATAACCCGGGCAGACTTCACCACTTGGGGTAAAAACATTTTCCCCGAACCGAATAGATCGCCCACCACATTCATTCCGTCCATGAGCGGTCCTTCGATTACATGAATTGGACGATCATATTCCTGTCGGGCTTCTTCCGTATCTTCATCTATATAATCAATGATACCTTCTACCAGAGCGTGGCTTAATCGTTCTTCAACGGAATTTTCTCGCCAGGACAGATCTTTTACTTCTGATCGCTTTACACCGCGATATTCTTCGGCTATTTCTACGAGCCGTTCGGTTGCATCATCTCTGCGATTGAACAGGACATCCTCAACCCTTTCTTTTAGACCCGGAACGATATCATCGTAAACTGTAAGCTGACCTGCATTGACAATACCCATATCCATCCCTGCCTGAATTGCATGATACAAAAATGCAGAATGCATGGCTTCTCTTACGCCATTATTCCCCCGAAATGAGAACGATAGATTGGAAACACCACCACTAATATGAACTCTGGGCAATGTGTCTTTAATGGTCTTCGTGGCATCGATGAATGCTTTACCATATTCATTGTGCTCTTCTATGCCGGTGGCCACTGCAAAAATATTCGGATCAAAAATAATGTCCTCTGGTGGCAAGCCAACTACTTCAGTTAAAATTGTATAGGCTCGAGTACAAATCTCCACTTTGCGTTCATAACTATCCGCCTGCCCTTCTTCATCAAAGGCCATAACGATGACGGCTGCACCATATTTTTTAATAATCTTGGCTTGGCGGATAAATTCATCTTCCCCCTCTTTCATAGAAATAGAATTGACGATACCTTTCCCTTGTAAATTCTTAACCCCACTTCTAATACGGTCCATTTGGATGAATCCACCATAATCGGCACTTTGGCGATATCCGGCTCGGCGGCAATCAAACGCAAGAAAGTTTCCATGGCTTGTTCTGAATCAAGCAAACCCTCGTCCATATTTACATCAATGATTTGTGCGCCATTTTCGATTTGCTGGCGAGCTACAGAGAGCGCTTCTTCATAATCATCTTCTTTGATGAGTCGTCGAAATTTGGCCGAACCGGTTACATTGGTTCTTTCACCCACATTGATGAAATTGCTTTCAGGGCGGATAGTAACTGGTTCCAATCCACTCAATTTGGTTAAGGGATCTATAATTGGAATTTGACGCGGATTAATATCCTGGACTGCATCGGCTATGGCTTTAATATGCGAGGGTGTCGTACCGCAGCATCCACCTACCATATTGACTAACCCACCTTCAGCAAATTCCTTCACTACTTCTGCCATGGCCTCCGGTGATTGATCATATTCCCCAAACTCGTTAGGCAACCCTGCATTTGGATAGGCAAATACATTAATATCAGCTGCATTGGATAGCTCACTCAACCATGGTCGCATTTGTTCGGCCCCCAAGGCGCAATTCAATCCCACGGCCAATAGATCAGCGTGACGAATGGAATGCCAAAAGGCTTCTACAGTCTGCCCCGATAGTGTACGGCCACTGGCATCCGTAATGGTTCCGGAAACAAAAATCGGGATATCGCTTTCTCTTTCCTCGAGCAATTCCCTGATGGCATAAAGAGCCGCTTTACAATTCAAGGTATCAAAAACCGTTTCAACAAGAAATAAATCCACATCTCCATCCATCAAGCCTTTGGCCTGCTCGAAATAGGCGGATTTTAATTCGTCAAAGTCCGTATTCCGAAGCCCAGGGTTATTTACATCGGGACTTAAAGAGGCCGTACGATTGGTTGGCCCCAGCGCCCCTGCTACAAATCGTGGTTTATCAGAAAATGATTTCGCTACAGACTTTGCAATTTTTGCCGCTTCTAGATTTATATCGTAGGAAAGGGCTTCTGTACCATAATCCAATTGGGAAATGGCATTGGCGTTGAATGTATTGGTCTCAACAATGTCTGCCCCCGCATCAAAATAGGCTTGATGAATCTCTCCTACCACATCGGGGCGGGTTAAGCAGAGCAGATCATTATTCCCTTTTAGATCTTTTCCATGATCCTTTAATCGATCACCGCGAAAATCACCTTCGGTCAGGTTGTAGGATTGCACCATGGTACCCATGGCACCATCCAACACCAATATCTTTTCTTTAAATAATGCTTTATTCATTTTTCTTTCTTTCTGAAAATAAAAAACCCCGGCGCTAATGTCGGGGTTTCAGTCCTTTTTAGCACCGTTATTTCATGTCGCGGCAATAGGGCCCAAATCACGACAAGGCAAAATTAGGTGTAATTATCCGTGGGATTCAATGAATATGTCAATATTCGATATTTCTTGGTCTGTCAGAGCACTTACCGTAGATTCTCAGTCGGATGTTGATGAATTGAAAGGTGCAAATCCAAAAAGTTTTTACGGTCTGATTCTAGACCAACGCACGACAATTAAAAAATTTTTCAGCCTTCAGAAGATAACACAAATTTTTCTGTAGCGTTCTACCTCGGCTGAAGAGCCGAATGTTTCCTTTCCTTCGTCTTCCATCCTAAATAATAGTAACCCACAGTTGATAAATCTTGGGAGTTAGAATATGAAGAAAGAGATTTATATCAGCGAAAGTATGGGAGAGTCTCGCATCGCCATCATTGAAGATGGCACACTTATAGAAGTGTACGTCGAGAAGCAAGACCGGCATCGCATGGTCGGGAATATATATAAAGGACAGGTTGAAAACGTCCTCCCCGGCATGCAAGCGGCCTTCGTAGATATCGGTTATGATATCAATGCATTTCTCCCCTTTTCTGAGATAGAAAATCCCGCCTATCTGGCGGATATGGATGATCGCGATCGACGATCATCAAATGGCCAAAAAGGTAAAAAGGGTAATCAAAATAATCGCCCTCGTTTTCAGGATAATATTAGCGTTGAACTGAAAACGGGACAGGATATTTATGTCCAGGTTATTAAAGAGGCTTTTGCAGGAAAAGGTCCTCGCGTCACCACCGAAATTGCCCTCCCGGGCCGATTGCTAGTTCTGGTGCCCAATGCAAAATACATCGGTATTTCCAAAAAGCTTTGGGATAAATACGAACGGCGCAGATTGAAAAAAATTGTCTCTTCCTTAAAAGATAAGGAAATGGGCGTCATCGTTCGTACCGTTGCGGAAGGCAAAAGTGAAGAACTGATCCAAAATGATTTTAATATGTTGGTGGAAAATTGGAAAAAACTTCAGGCCAAAAGCGACCGCGCTAAAGGAACAGCTCTCGTATATGAAGATTTGGAAACGGCCACCAGTGTCATTAGAGATCTATTTACACCTGATATCGGCAAAATTGTAATTGATTCGAAAAAATTATATCGCAAACTTCAAAGCTATCTGGAGGATGTCTCTCCCAATATGGCGAATCGATTGGAGTATTATAAATTAAAACAGCCTCTTTTCGAAAGTATGGGCGTGGAGAATGAGTTGGACAACCTCCTTCGGCCCAAGGTCTGGTTAAAAAGTGGCGCCTATCTTATCATCGAAAAGACCGAAGCCATGGTCGTGGTAGATGTAAATAGCGGTCGATTTGTAGGAAAGAAAAACCACGAAGAGAATTCATTAAAAATTAATTTGGAAACATGCAAAGAAGTGGCACGCCAACTTCGCTTAAGAGATCTTTCCGGATTAGTGGTTATCGATTTTATTGATATGCGCGAAGAATCGAACCGGCGCAAGGTGTATTACGCATTGCGAAAAGAATTGAAAAAAGATCGCGCCAAGGTGGCCGTGTCGCCAATTTCTGAATTCGGCCTTTTGGAAATGACACGTCAACGGATCCGGTTAAGCTTATTGGATTCAATGAGCGAAGAATGCCCAACCTGCCACGGTGCAGGCAGAATCATGTCACGGGAAACATTAATCACTCGTATCGATTATTGGCTCCGCCGATATAAATCGAAACACCGAAGCTTGAAACTCAAATTAGAACTGCATCCGGAAATTGCTGGATTCATGAAGGACAATAAAAAAGCTCTTCGCGGACTCATGTGGCAAAACTTTACATACATTTCTATTGAGGGAAATCCGAAAGTCGCCCGAGATGAATTCCGGTTTTTAAACACCAAAAATGGTGAAGAAGAAATTGAGCATGTAGGTGTTGAACACAAACATGATCATGGTTAAATTTCCAGGCTTTTTTAGGAGTAAAAATGTTTGCAATCGTTAATATAGCAGGAAAACAATACCGCGTCGCAGAGGGTGACCAGATCAAAGTGGCGCTTCTTGAGACAGAAGCCGGTAAAAAGGTCAAGTTTGAAGATGTCCTTTTGGCCGACGATGGTAAAAAAGTTCAGGTTGGTAAACCAACCATTAAAGGGATGTCCGTATCTGGCACAGTACTAGATCATGGTCGTGACCGTAAAGTAATCGTTTTTAAGAAAAAACGTCGTAAAGGCTATCGCCGTAAAAACGGTCATAGACAAGATTTTTCTTTGGTTCAGATTGATAAGATATCAGCCTCTGCAGCAAAAAAGAAAGCTGCACCAAAGAAAAAAACGAAATCAGCTGAAAAAAAGGAAGATTAAGTATGGCTCATAAGAAAGGTGTCGGTAGTTCTAAGAATGGCCGGGATTCCAATGCCAAACGGCTTGGTGTAAAAGTAAATGATGGACAAGCCATCCTTGCTGGCGGCATTATATTAAAACAACGCGGCACAAAAATTCACCCTGGCGTCAATGTACGCCGCGGTGGAGATGATACGTTATTCGCCACTGCTGATGGTGTGGTTAAGTTTGCCCGAAAAGGTAGAGACCGCAAAACTGTCAGCGTGATCAACGGATAATATCCATCTCATTGCATCCATATTAAAACCCTGTTCTGCTCCGTGGAACAGGGTTTTTTTATTTATGGATAGATAAGAAGTATTAATTTCAAATGATTATATCATTCAAAAAAAGGGGTTTATTATGTCTAGACCGAAAATAGCGCTCATTGGCGGTGGTCAAATTGGCGGCAACCTTGCCTTACTCGCTGCACAAAAAGAATTAGGGGATGTTGTCATTTTTGACATTCCTCAATCTGAAGGAATGGTGAAAGGAAAAGCACTCGATATCATGCAACTTCGCCCTCACGATGGATATGATGCCCATATCTCCGGCACATCCGACTGGAACGATGTAAAAGATGCGGATGTGTTCATCATAACCGCAGGTATCCCTCGTAAGCCGGGCATGAACCGGGAAGATCTTTTAGAAATTAACTTGGGTATTATGAAAGATGTGGCCACCAATATTAAAGCCCAAGCGCCCAATGCATTTGTCATTGTGATTTCAAATCCCTTGGATGCCATGGTATATGCTTTCCATAAATTATCCGGGTTTAGTAAAAACAAAGTTGTGGGTATGGCCGGCGCTTTAGACAGTGCTCGATTTCGCACATTTATTGCCATGGAAACAGGATGCTCCGTTCAGGATGTCACATGCATGGTATTGGGCGGACATGGTGACACCATGGTACCTGTTACACGATTGGCGACTGTGGGTGGTGTACCGGTTGAGTCGATGATCCCAGCCGAACGATTAGAAGAGATTGTAGATCGAACACGGTTTGCTGGTGGTGAAATTGTTAAATTATTTGGAAATGGATCCGCATTTTATGCCCCTGCTCAATCGGCAATTGAAATGGCTGAATCTTATCTGAAGGATAAAAAGCGTGTCATCCCTTGTGCATCATTATGCGAAGGTGAATTTGGAGTGGATGGCTATTTCATTGGGGTTCCTTCCGTTATCGGTGCCGGTGGTGTAGAACGCATTCTTGAATTTGATTTGCAGGATGATGAGAAAGACGCTCTAAACAATACACTGGAAGCTGTGAAAAAAACTGTAACAGAAACAGGCTTATAGCGCCGAATTGATCCACTTTTTTGAAAAGCCCCGCTATCTACGTTTCACTTCGATAGATAAATGGGGCTTTTTATATTTCTATTAATTCATTTTAAAAAAATTAAAATCCGGTGACAACCATTTGAATAAAGCTGTGTCATACCCCGTGTGAAGACTGAAAATCTTGAAGAACGATATCAGACAATTAATACAATTAGCCCAGGCAGGAGACTCCGAAGCGTTTCACCAACTTGTGGCTATGCACGATGAAAAGATTATGATACTGGCATACCAACTGACACAAAATAATTACGATGCTGAAGACCTCTACCAAGAGGTATTTATCAAAGCCTACAAACATTTAGGAAAGTTTCGTTTTCAAAGTGCTTTCTATACTTGGCTCTACAGGATTACCGTCAACACATTTTATAATATGAAGCGTAAGCAAAATAAAATGCCAATTCAGGAAGCATTAGAAGATGGGACTGATCCTTTGATGCAATTATCAGAGGAGCCGAATGATGAGTCCAAGCAATCAGAAATAATTCAAGCGGTTAAAACAGCTGCAGATTCCCTCCCTGACAAGCAACGCACTGCCTTTTTACTTAAACATATGCAGCAGCTAAAAATTCGAGAAATATCCGGCATTATGGGTATTGGTGAAGGCACCGTTAAAAAATACCTGTTTCGTGCCATGGAAAAACTCAGAACTGAACTGAAAGACTATCAATATGTCTGAAATCCAAAATAGACTAAAAGAACAAGCCACATTATATGTCATGGATGCCATGACAACGGATGAAAAGAAAGCTTTTGAATCAAAAATGGACTCCGATTCAAATATTCAATCTTATGTGGCCGAATTACAACACTCACTTTCACTAACAAATAAATCCTTATCCTTTGAACCGTCTGAGGAATTGTTGAAAGGTCAGCGCAATCTCTTACGTGCACGAGTTCGTCAAATGGATTCTGTCGAATCTCATACGCCAATTCTTGAAAAGATAAGGTATATATTTTCACCAGCTCTTTCTCCTCGACAACCTGTGTGGGCAGTGGCGACCTATGTGATTGTTGCTTTTGTCGTTGGCCGATTTTTATCGGTTAATCCTGTTCAGACAATTCAGCCAAACAACAGTTTCTCTTCTGCTGCAATCATGGGATTGATTCAAGAAGGGGCCCTCTCGGATGTGGAATTCGAAAAGTCAACAGATGACGATATCCGCCTTGTAGTAGAAACAAAACAGAACGTGGATGTATCCGGTGGAACTCAGGATGAAACCATTCAACAAATTCTTTACTATTTGCTTTTGAATGATACCAATCCAGGTAAACGATTAAAAGCGGTCAAACTAATGGAAGAAGTACCCGTACAAGACAATAAAAAACTGGTATTGATTTCATCAGTTCTCACCGAAACCAATGTGGGTGTCCGCCTAAAAGCATTGGCATTATTATCAGAGTTTGAAACCGATAAAACCATCCGGGATGCCAGTCTAAAAATTCTATTGGAAGACGAAAATGAAGCCGTTCGCATGGGTGCATTATCCATCCTAGCCAATAGTCCATCAGCAGATATTGTCCCAGCACTTCGGGTAGTGAGTCTCATGGATGAAAATGAATTCATCCGCGAGCGTGCATCTTTGGTTATGGATGAAATCAGCTATTTGTCAGAAGATCAAGCAATAGAGGCCAGACCATGAGATTCATTTTACCACTTCTATTCCTCAGTTTTACTCAAGCACAGGATTTGTACGAATCATTTGAGTCATTTGATAAGGTTTCCAAAAACTGGTACGTAGCCAAAACTACATTTGAATTTGATGTGGACAAAGCAACCGGCAATAACCGTGTGGTAGAAGTTCAGCGCGTTACCGGTGATATTACCATTGAAGGCCAACCCACATCTACCGTGACTATTGTAGAAAAAATAGAAATTAAAGCCCGTTCCCAATCCAATGCGAAAAAGGTGTTTAATGATGCCAGACGGCCAGAAGTTTCTAAATCTGGTGAAGGACACATTCAATTTGAAAGGAAGCGGAATAAAAGAAATCGATCCATCGTTGGCTTTTCATACGAAATAATCGTGCCGACCGATTATAATCTCAGTATGCACACGTCCGGCGGCGATATTAATCTTAAACATCTCATGGGTGAAGCCTACTTCAAAACAGGCGGTGGCGATATTGAAGTCCGTGATTTAACAGGGCGATTAACCGGAAAAACATCCGGTGGTGATTTCACTTTAGAAAAAGTAGAAGGTGTGGCCAATATAAAAACCTCTGGTGGTGATATAGATATATATCATTCAGATGGAAAGTTTGAAGGGACTACTTCCGGAGGAGATATAGAGGTGCTCAATTGCAGGGCTGAAGTGGATATGCATACCAGTGGCGGTGATATTGAATTCAAGGAGATTAAAGGCGCTAAAATATATGGCCGGACTTCCGGTGGCGATATTGATATTGAAGATTTAAAAGGTGATATCCGTGTTTACACATCTGGTGGCAGCATTGAAGTGGATGGTATTCAAGGCGATTTCGATGGTGAAACATCTGGCGGGAATATTGAATTCAATCGAGTAAATGGTCACGTGGATGTAAAAGTATCAGGCGGTAACATTATCGGAGAAATGGTGAAGGGCCATATCTTTGCCCGAACAAGTGGCGGACGAATCGAAATTGAAAAAATTTGGGATCGATCATTTGACGATCATGAAATCAGCTTAAATACCAGCGGCGGTAAAATTGAACTCATACTTCCAAAAGATTTTCCCGCGACTATTGAAGCAACCGTATTTAACCGTCGATCTTCCGGCGCCATTGATTCAGAAATCCCCTTGGAGATAAAACTGGATGATGGGGATATATATGGAAATGGAGAAGTGAATGGAGGGACCTTTTCTGTGACCTTAAAAACAAGCCACGATACCATTACAATTGAGAAGGATTAAGCCATGAAATATATATTATCAATTTTCATAATAATAAGTTTGGGGGTTACCCAAAATGAATCAAGCGAAGATCAACAAACGGAGAAGTTATCTTCAGATGAATTCACATTTCGGGAAGATGTGACCATTGATTCAGGAAAAGTATCAAAAACAAATATGCGAATCGTTGGCGGTGATCTTATCGTTCATGGTACGGTGGATGGTAAGGTTTCACTGTTTGGGGGCGATGCATTTTTAAATAGCGGTAGTGTCCTTAATGGTGAAATCATCACCATAGGTGGAAATGTATATCGGGATGCCAACAGTACAGTAAATGGCAAAATCATTGAGAACAATTTATCTGAAGGGCTCATTTATCGGGAGACGGATAAGGAAGATGCTATTCAGGGTAGCACCGAGTTTAATATGCATCGCCGGGCTGATCGATACAAAGATAGTTGGATTCATCCTGAGCGGCATACATTTAAATATAATCGAAATGAGGGACTTGTTTTTACCCCATTTAACGAACGGTGGGATCGCCGATCTTTATCAAATTTTAGATTAAGTTGGTCTGCAGGTGTTCGCTGGCGAAAAGGATTTGCTCCCGATTATATTGGCCGCGCTACTTTTGAAAAGAGTTTCTTTGAAAATCAGAATTTCTTACTCTTTGCCAGCCTCTTCAAAGAAGCCCGAACCGATGATGGGTATCGCCTGCCTCAAAAAGAAAATGGATGGGCCAGTTTTTTGGCACGCCAGGATTTCTATGATCGATGGGATGAATCCGGATGGGAAACCGGGTTTGGATTCAATATTTTTAAGAATATCCGCATCAAAACTCGATTCGTTTCTGCTTCACAGGATACATTGCCCATCTGGAATATGACCAGTCTATTTGAAAAGAAAAGAAGTTTGAGACCCTCCCTCACATTTAATCCAAAGAATGTGAATTATACTGAAATCTCTCTTATGGCAAGGACGCAAAATTATACACCCCTTTCAAACGGCGCTGCGCTTTATATTCAATCAGAGTACATTCAAGCGGATGGGGATTCATCCACCGTATTTAGCATGGATTATGGTAAAGCGATTCGACGAAATTTGGCTCTCTTGGTGTTCAATTGGGAATTTTCTGAAGGACTTGTATTTCGATCCAGATTCATGGCCGGATCGGGTGGTGAAGCACTCCCATCACATCGATTATTTAATGTGGGTGGACTGGGTTCTGTCGAAGCACAGCCCTATAAAGCTCAACAAGGTAATCAAATGGCCCTCCTCAATCTCGCCCTTTATCTTACACCCGAATTCACTGATGGCGATTGGCTCATCTCTTTCTTTGCCAATGGTGGTAGAGCCTGGGAAGATTCATCTTGGGGAACCGGTTGGATTTCGGATAATCCCAAATCGGCCATCTCTTCTGCGGGAATAGGGATTGGTCATGGAGATTGGCACGAGTTTGACTGGATGATTAATATTTCAAAGCCCCTGGATCATGATGGTCCCTATCAAACCACTATTCGTTTCAATCACACATTTTAATATGAAATATTTAATCAAAATAACATCCCTATTCTTATCCTTATCACTTTCTCACACACAGGAGCCGATATCAGATTTGTTTCAAAAGGTGAAAGGAGCAGATCAAACAGGTGATTGGATTCGGGATCATTATCAATATAAAGTTGGCGAGGTAGATGAACTGGAAGTGAATATTGATTATGGCGTTGGTGAATTATCTGTAGATGCAAGTTTGAAACCAAAAACGATCAAAGGTGAAATTTTCTATTATCCCCATAAAGTGGAACCAGAAATTGATTATACAGAACGAATCGGCAGAGGCATTCTCTCCATCCGAACCGATCATGATAATCAATATGAGTTTGATTTCAAGGATAATTCAATTGGGAGGGGGCTGAAAGAATTTGAAAATGAATTGAATTTTTCAGTGCCTAAAAACATTCCCATTGAGTTTGATTTGGATTTTGGCATAGGAGAAGCCAACGTCGATTTTACTAATCTTACCATTTCCCGTGTCATTATTGATTGTGGTCTTGGATCTATGAATGTGACTATGAATAGCCCTAATTCTCAAATTTGTGAATTTTTACGAATCGATACAGGACTTGGTGAATTTACTGCAGAAGGATTGGGCAATCTCAATACTAGAGAGGTTGATATTGAAGTAGGAATGGGTTCAGCTGATATTGACTTTAGAGGTCATATAGAAAGAGATACTGAGATTGATATTGAAGTGGGGCTCGGTTCTTTAAATCTAGTCCTCCCTGATAATGTAAATGTAAAAGCCAAAGTACATCACAACTTTTTATCTTCTGTCGATTTGGATGATTTTATTAAAAAAGGAAATCATTATTTGACTGAAGATTGGCAAGATGATTGGCCAACGATTTATCTCGATATCAGTGTCGGCCTGGGGTCGATTGATGTCAACCGTCGATAAAAACGTCCCCATCTTCGATGACAACTTCAAAAGTCTTTACCTTTAAATCAGAATTAGCCACGGCACAAGCCGACTTAATATCAAATTCCCATAAATGGAATTTGCACTGAATTACTGATTCAGAAATATTCCCGTCTGCCAATGAAGCGCCACGGTGAGGGCACCGATTATCCCAAGCGTGCACTTCGTCCTTAATTTTAAATAAGGCAATGGGTGTATCATCCACCATGACAAGTTTGCTTCCACCCTCTGGGATGTCCGTTAGTTGTGCAATTTTTTTCATCCAACCATGGACAATATTTGCGCCACCAGTTTCTCAATCCCTGCTGCCGCTTCTTTGATCGATTGGGCCTCCATATAGGCAGGCGTGGTCACTAATTTTTTCTCTTCATCAATAACCATTTCTTCAACTGGGCAGGTTACATGGGTGCTTCCCATGGTCTGGATATCGTTGGCAGTGGTTTCATCCGATCCGATGGTCATTTCTGCAGACTCATCTTGCTCTCCTAAGATTTTGGCCATCATGGCGGGGGCGATACAAATTGCACCGATTGGTTTTTGCAACAGGTGGACTTCGGATACCAATCGATACACATCCGGGTTGATGGAACATTCAGGGCCCGCCATTGCATAGTCACACAAATTTTTAGCTACACCAAACCCGCCGGGAATGATTAATGCATCAATATCGTTTCCTGTGACTTCTGCCATATCTTTAATATCACCACGTGCGATTCGTGCGGACTCTACCAACACATTTCGAAATTCATCCATTTCTTGCCCTGTATAATGATTAACCACATGCATTTGATCAATATTGGGCGCCATTAACACCAACTCCGCACCGGCACGATCGAGTGCCAGCATGGTAATCACCGTTTCATGAATTTCTGCCCCGTCATTGACACCACACCCTGATAATAATACACCTACTTTTGTCATTTTTAATTTCCTTTATTTATATTTGTAAAGACGTTCCATAATAGGTCTTTACTTTGTTGAATTTTGCTCAATATTTCTATTTAATCCAGAAAACTTGGTTCTTTTTACCGCAGACCCTTTAAACAATTTACGAAATCCATCTTCATCCATTCGCTGCCAATCTTCTTCCGTCCATGTAAGGACTTCTGAACGAGGTTGAAATGCAGACTCTGCAGTTTTTTGCGCGAATTTTTGATTCCATGGACATACGTCTTGGCAAATGTCACATCCATAGATCCATCCATCTAATTTATCTTCCCCATCTCCAAATTCACCCCGATGTTCAATGGTGCGGTATGAGATACATTTTTCGGATTCAATTCTATACGATTGAATCGCATCGGTGGGGCATGCATCAATGCAGGCCGTACAAGTACCGCAAAGGTCTTCTTCAAAGGGCAGATCATAATCCAACTCTATATCAACAATGAGTGCGCCTAGAAACAACCAGCTTCCAAAGTCTCTTGTAATCAAATTGGTATGTTTTCCCTGCCATCCTATCCCCGCTTTTTGAGCCCAAACCTTATCCATTACAGGAGAGGTATCCACACAAACGATGCCTTTTACTTCTGGCGCTTCCAATTTAATCCACCCCAATAATTGGAATAATTGGCTTTTCAAAACATCGTGATAATCATCGCCCCAAGCATAATTACTGAATTTATAATCCGATTTTAAATCGTTTTGCGTGTGTCCCGAAAAATAATTCATACCCACGGAAATGACAGATTTTGCCTCAGGAAAATAGGTATGAATATCCCCCCGTTCTTTTTTCCGCTTTACCAACCAATCCATTGTAGCATGACCTCCTGCGTTCAACCAATCCTCCAGATCACTTTTGGCTGTTGGCGTTGCTTCTGCTTGAGCTATCCCCACTTTCTGAAAGCCCAAGGCATGGGCCTGTGCTTTGATATCTATGGATTTGGGCTTTCCCATTCAGGAATATAAAAATGACCAGTAAATTACTGGCATGGAAAAAATACAAAGTGGAATGGGTGCATTGCAGCATTCTGGAGAAATCCGACCCGTTTTGTCTGTCGGCCACATTGACTACAATGCCAAAGACCGGCCATTTTTGCCAATTGGATAACCCTGATAAATGTTTATAATCTATATTGCGATATTATCTAAAACCTTAACCAAGCTGTTATAAACGTTTCTGTGCCCATAAAATCCCGATAATCGTTTTTACGTCGGTTATCTTTCCGGACCACACCCATTCAAGCGCTTTATCCAATGGCGTGGGCAATAATTCTAAAAATTCATCTTTATCTAAATTATTTGTTGAGGCCACCAAGTCTTCTGCTAAATACATCCACATTTTTTCATTCGAGAAACCGATAGCCGGATAAATATTGGTTAAGAAAGTCAGCTTGTTGGTACGGTATCCCGTTTCTTCTTCTAACTCTCGATAGGCACAATCTAACGGTGCCTCGCCCGCATCCAGTTTACCGGCGGGGATTTCAATAAATTCCTCTCCCGGCCCATACCGAAATTGGCGGATTAAACAAATTTTTCCATCTGGTAGAATGGGAATAAGACACACAGCGCCAGGATGGTCAATCCATTCACGTGTAGTCGTTTCACCATTAGGCAGTTCCACTTGATCTAGATATAAATCAATTAACCGTCCTGAGAATTTTTGTTCAGATGAAATTTTTGTTTCTTTCAACCTAGACATGAAAATTATTCATATTCCTTTAACAGTCTTCTGGCTTTTTTGATTTGCTCCCAATCGCCTAAAGGATCATCCTTGGAAGGTGTCATTTTTGCAATCTTATCGAGTAGTGAAAGCGCCCTTTCTTTTTCACCCGCTTTATGAAGGGCCTGTGCCAGGTACACGACTTGAACCGGCTTCGATTTTCCGGTTGCTACTGATTTTTCTAACCATTGTACCGCATCATCGTTATCGGGCCAAGATAGAATAAAAGGGATATAAGGTGATTTATAGTGAACCACACCCAGGATGAAGTATCCACCGCCATCTTCATATGTGGGATCCATCTCAATTATTTTATTCGCATGGATTCTCATTTGATCGGCAACACCTTCTTTCGCGGCGGCAAAAATGCCATACACTTCTGCCCAACTCCCAAGATTGGTTAGGTACCAATATAAAATATCAAATCGGTTTGGGTATTTATTGATATAAATGGACGCCAATTGTTTGGCTTCATTAAATACTATTTTTTGTTCTGCCTCTGTATCAACGGCATATTTACCTTTATAATAATAGGATTTCATCAACCCCAAGGCGGCGTCTGCCTCCGATTTCGGTTCTTTTAGGGCAAGCTGGTAATAATCGATGGCCTCGTTTAAGTATTTAGGATTCGCCCGATCTTCAATGCTCCCCTCTGCCCTACGTGCATAAGAATCGTATCCTTTTTCTAAATTGGATTGGCCAAATAGGGTGGCTACCCATACAGAGATGACCAGTCCTCGTTTAATCATTAGAAATATTCGATATAGGTAATCTTTAATTCACGTTTGAAATAATCCACCTTTTCATCATCAAATAAGAGATTGTTGAAATTCATTTCAAGGTGAAGCCGCTCAACGAATGTCCAGCGGATGCCTGCGTTTAAATATCCGCCTCGAGAAAGAGCAATGGTTTTTGCCGTCATATCATTTTCATTTAACGCGGCATTATATTCTAATAGTAGGGATAGTTCAGGGTTGAATTCCATATCAAGTCCAAAAAAATAATTCACATCCTTATCACCATCATTTACTTCGGCAAAGTTATAATTGGTGCCCAAATGCACGCCTAAATTCCCTAATGGTGTTACCCAATTTTTACTGGCAGCAGCATATAGCCCCATGGCTTTCACATCATATCGCATGAGGGTATCGGCTGGATTGTAATTCCCTTGGCCTTGGGTATCCACACCTATTGACAGGCCTGGCATGGATTCCGTTTCATCAATCAGTCGATATTTCAAATTGGCTTCCGGACGAGGATACCAAACCAAACTATCATCGCCAATTAAATTGGCCGATCCAAAAGAAAGACCAAATTGAAAACGATCTGTGATGCCAACACTGAGTGATGATGTGAGGCCACCACCCTTTTGAACTCGCATTTGCATGGCATAACTACCGCGAACAAGTGTCCCTGCTGATGGGACGGTAACGAGCGTGGTAGGAGGTGGATAGGATTGGGCCCATCCAATGGTGGTCAATAAGAAACCGATGATTGTTGAGGATTTTAAAAATTTCATTCAAGTCTCAGGTATGTGGTTATGGATCCCTTAATTTACCCCATGCCTTAATCATGATGCAAGTTAAGGGAAAATACGTTCTCCGTATTTCGACATTATGGATTCGACACGAAATTTTGGCATGACCAGCGTATCTGCTTCACCTACAATTTGAAATGTCATCCGCTGATCGCCGATCTCTATCAGGTTGACCATTAGACTATCACCGTTGGTTAAAACCATGAGATCATAATTCGTTTTGGGAATAAATACATCAAAGGGAATTTTGAGATCTTTCTCCCGAATATCCTCTAAGATTATTGATATTTCATCCAATCGATTTCCCGTTCGAGGTGGTGGCGTTTTATATAATCGTTCTGCCGGGGGTCGCGTCAAGGCCACATGGCTCACTTCTTGCCCCTGCGCATCGTACTCCCAAATTTCTTTTTTACCCGTGAGCATATCAATAGCATAAGCATATCTTCGAATGATTCTTTGATTAGGGATGGACGTCCACACCTCTCCTTTTAAAAATCCCAAATGATCATAAATAAAATCAATTTGTCCATATTGAATCCCATTTAGATTTTGAAAACGAATTGATTCAATTTGGTCAGCGGTATTCAGAATAAATTTAGATTCTTGTCCCGCATAATAGTGGTACTCTTTTTGCGGTAATACCTTCCGAAATTCTTCTGACCATGGCTCATCCATTCCATATTGGATTAAACTGTCTGGGCGTTGCTCGTTATCTAAGAAAAACTGTCTAAGTATTTTATCTCCTTTGCCATAGGCAAAGTATTGGCGATTAGTGACTTCTCCATCAGATCCAATCTGTTCCTTAATGATTGCTCGTTTTTGATCGTCATAAAAAACCTGTAGATGAGGTTGGCCAAACCTCATGGATGCCATCATGCGATCATCCGCCATAAAATCATGATCGTTGGCATAGAACCGCATAAAGCTCACATTTTGCCCCATGCTCATGCTTAGATACAGAAGGATAACGATTCGTTTCATTTTACATACCTTTATAATCGGCCATTCCACTTAAGTAAGAATTGGACCAATCTGAAAATGAACCAAGTGCGATCTGCTGTCTGATGGTATGCATCAAATTCATATAATAAGATAAGTTATGAATGGTAGCCAATCGAAGTCCAAGGACTTCTTTTATATTAAATAAATGACGAAGATAAGCACGGGAAAAGTTTTTGCATGTATAACAGGAACAATCAGGGTCGGGCGTTTCAAACGCTTCCTTGTGGGTTTGATTTCCAATATTGACAATTCCCCGGCTGGTAAACAATTGCCCATTTCGCGCATTCCTCGTAGGGAGAACGCAATCAAACATATCCACACCGTGCTGAACGGATTTAACCAAATCGGTTGGGCGTCCGACCCCCATAAGGTAACGAGGCTGGTCTTTTGGCAATAACCCATCCATTTGTTCAACCGCATCAAACATGGCATTTTTTTCTTCTCCTACCGCCAATCCACCGATGGCCATACCACATTCCGCAAATGGTATTAATTCTTCTGCGCTTTGTTTTCGAAGATGCTCAAATACACTCCCTTGCACGATGGGGAAAAGTGTCTGCTTCCAATCATATAAAGGATCATTTTTCGTGAGAAAATCACGACATTGCTGAATCCATCGGGTGGTGCGATTCACCGCAGTTTCAACTGTTTTTTGATCAGCCTTTCCCGGTGGACATTCATCAAATGCCATAATAATGTCCGAACCCAAATGCCGTTGAATATCCATTGAAAATTCCGGTGTAAAAAAGTGACGGCTTCCATCCAAATGAGATTGGAATTCTACCCCTTCATCTGAAATTTTATTAAGATTTGCCAGAGAGAATACTTGGAATCCACCACTATCCGTTAAGATTGAATTTTCCCAATTCATGAATGAATGGAGGCTGCCCGCCTTATGGATGAGTTCATGACCTGGGCGAATATATAAATGGTATGTATTTCCCAAAATGATCTGAGTATCCAAATGGGATAAGACTTCTGGATCAATTGTTTTTACAGCGCCTTGTGTACCAATAGGCATGAATACAGGTGTTTGAATTTCACTGTGGTTCGTCTTTATCATCCCTAGGCGAGCCGAGGTAATCTGATCAAAGTGTAAAATAGAAAATTGCATTAAAACAAGTGGTGAAACGCTTCACCCACATTGGATATGCCAATTATTTTAATTCCTTTCAGTGAAGACTTTATCCTTTTCACATTGGCAGCAGGTGCGATAACTGTTTTAAATCCCAAGGATTTTGCTTCCGTAATTCTTGCTTCTAACCGACTCGCAGACCGGACTTCACCACCCAAACCCACTTCGCCGATCAATACGACAGAACCATCAATTAATTTATCCCGCGCACCTGAAGCCACTGCTGAAATCACTGCCAAATCTGCAGCAGGGTCATCGATTTTGAGTCCTCCCACTAAATTGACAAATACATCCTTAGTTCCCATATGCGTTCCAAGGCGTTTTTCAAGAACGGCCAAAAGCATGGACAGTCTTTTAAAGTCAAAACCGTTCACATTTCGTTGAGGTGTCCCAAAATTTGCATTGGAAACCAAAGCCTGTACTTCCACCAAAATGGGTCGGCTACCCTCTAAAGATGGAAATATAGTTGAGCCCGTAATATCATCCCTTCTTTCCGCTAAAAATAGTTCTGACGGATTATCTACCTCTACCAATCCATGGCTATCCATTTGAAAAATGCCCACTTCATTTGTGGTGCCAAATCTGTTTTTTGCTGATCGTAAAATTCGATGATCATGTCTATCATCCCCTTCTAAATAGAGGACGGTATCCACCATGTGCTCCAACATCTTTGGTCCTGCGATGACCCCTTCTTTGGTTACGTGACCAATAATAATAACAGCAATCCCTTTTTGCTTAGCCAATTGCAAGAGCTGTTGTCCACATTCTCTAATTTGAGAGACTGAACCAGGAAGTGAATCCAGCTCATCGCTGAAAACAGTTTGAATAGAGTCCACCACTAAGAGTTGTGGTCGAATTAGGGAGACTTGATCTAATATTCCACCAATTCTATTTTCAGATGATAGGTGTAGTGATTTGGAATTGACACCGAGCCGTTTCGCCCGAAGCCCGACCTGATCTTCACTTTCTTCTGCAGATACATACAGAACGGATTTTTCAAATGCAGGTAATATTTGAAGTGCCAGTGTGGATTTACCAATCCCCGGATTGCCGCCCAATAACACAAGTGAACCGGAAAGTAAACCGCCACCCAAGACCCGATCCATCTCTGAAATACCCACAGGAATCCGTTCTACTGGTTCTCCATGAAGAACCTCTTCTAAAGTTTTGGATTCACGGGCAAGACCGTTGGCGCCCTTCTTACGATTTTTGGAAACTTTATATTCGCTAAGGGTTCCCCATTCATTGCATGAGGGGCATTGTCCATGCCATTTGGGGTGGTCATCGCCACAGGCAGAACATAGGTATACAGTTTTAGATTTTAATTGGGCCATTTGATATAAAGAAATTCAGTCAGACTGAGGGGAGAATCAAGTCGAAAGGCAGATTACCAATCATACCCAATAGAGAGATACCATTGTGGTTTTGAGAGCCCACTGTCAGTCCAGTCGTAGGCAGCTTCAATTCGCCACATCATGAAAATAGGTAATTTAATACCATATCCAATGGAGCGAACCCATGGTGAAAATTTATCCGGAAGATCATTTCCATATTTTGCTTGAAGAAAAGCAAAATCCGAGAATTCACGCTGGTCATCCCAAGCCGCACCCACATCCATAAAAACATGGCCGCGAATATTACCTAAGACCATCTTGAAAGGGAATCCCAATGCCAAATACTGAATTAAAGGAAAACGAAATTCAAAATTGGCCAACATGACATTGGTACCAAACCGCTCTGAGAAGCGGGCACCCCGAAGCGGATAAGCAAATTCAGAAAAATAGATATCTTGAAGTAGTGATTGATTCTCACTATCCAAAATTACATTCCGCCAACGAGCTTCATTTGTATCAGAGTCCTTGGCTCCGTCAGTAACGCCTGTACCCAACAGCCAGTTTTGCATCCCGCCCAGAAAATACTTTTGAGGATTCTTCCCGGTGCTTGTACCAAAATACACGCGGCCTGCAAAGGAATAATCTCTGTTGATCATATGGTATTTTCTCAAATCCACTTTCAACTTTTGAAAGGATATACCCTTATCCCCCATCGCAGGGCTCAGCTCTAAGGTAGTGTTTTGTCGAAATCCATCAATGGGACCCGTGTATCCATTTACTGAATTATCATAGATATAGCTCAAAGTTGGATTGGCTGCAATAAATCCATCATCATTCATTATGGTATTTTCTCTTAAGATAGGATCTATTTGAAATAGTTTGTAATCCAAATTATGAAAGACAACACCTGCATCGACCCGATGAAAACGATTGATGGGTCTAGACGCAACGGCCGCCACACCAAAATGGCGCATCCGCGCTGTCATTTCAGTTAATACACCAATTTCATTCGTTCCATATCCCGCAAAGAAAAAATCTGCCTGATGAAAAAGGGTAAAATAATAATTCATCCGCTGTTTCAAATAACCATAATTCAAAAAGTAATCACTATTGGTTAACGATATTTGGGATTCCATAGCCAATGAAATTTGATGGTCGCCCATTAAATCGCTGAAGTAGAATACGAGCAATCCTTGGTGACCAAATACATTATTATATCCCAACGTACCCTGGGCCACATCTAAACTGAATTTGGTTTTATAGGCTTGAGGGATATAATCCCCATCATCAGTAATCCGGGATGAGTCAATTTTTACTGTAACCGGTTCTTGCTCCCGATCTTGATCATTATAGTGTTCAAATTCCCACGCAAAAATATAATTGGAGTAATCGGATACGTTGGCAGAGGCGCCTTGACGTTTATGCTTTCGCAAATCCACCAAGTCTTCTTTATCGTTTTCAGACCGATTTAAGATATAATTAGTAGGGGCAACTTCCATCGCTTTCAAATCCAATGGATTGCTGACACGATATACATCCCATCCCAATCCGGAATAACCTGCAAAGACCATAGATCCATCATCCTTAGTCAGGCTCAATTGGAATAAACCGGTTAAAAGATTAGTAACAACAGTACTTTCACCTGAATCTAAATCATGGCGAAATAAGTTCCAGGTACCGTTATAATCTCCTGTGTAGAAAATCACATTTTCAGTATTTGAAAATATGGGGTAATTCTCATTGTAATCTGTATAAGTGATTTGTTCAATTTCAGACGAAGCCACATCGATGGTGTACACATCCCGCTGATCATAGGAATGATCGATCATATCTATTGCTGTGGTATTTTGACCATTTTTCTGGTTGCCACGATCTGAAATAAATGCAATCTTTTTTCCATCGGGACTCCATGATGGTTCTGTATCCGAATAAATATCATCTGTAATGTTGGTCAATTCTTTAGATGGAATATTATATATATATATGTCGCTTGCACCGCCTTCATTTCCTACAAATGCCAAATTTTTCCCATCGGGACTCCAAGAGGCAGTAAAAACACCATCCAGTTTGAAAGGTATTTTTTCCTGCTTTTCAGTATCCACGTTAATCAAATACAGCGCATCGGTTGCACCTGCTTTTGCGGCAATAACAATTTTTTTACTGTCCGGGGACCAACTAATACCGGGCTGAAGGAATTTTAATTCTTCAAAATCGATGGACCGGCTACCCTTTACCAATCGCTTGATCTTCTTCCCCGTCACTGCATCTAGAATATAAATATCCATATATCCGGACCGATCGGATAACACGGCAATCTTACTTCCGTCAGGTGAAACGGTAGGAGATACATTATAAAAATTATTCTCTTTTTTGTGATCGGTTAACCGTACTCCAATATCCTTGACTTCATCCCGACCCGCCACATCAGGGAAATATTCTTGTTTAATATATTTATGCCACTGTTCTGTTAGTTCTTCAAAGTCCATTCCCAGTGCATCTTCAAATCCCTTTTCAGCATTACCGAATCGCTTCATGGATTGAAATACTTCACCAATTTTTTCTCGGCCATATTTCGATGCAATAAACCGCCAGACCGATTGGCCACCTTTATATGCCAGGAAAAATTCCAGTTCGCGGATCGAAGGGATTCGTTCATTGATGGCTAAATCTCGAATGATCATATCCGCTTCTGTATCCCAATTCATGGATAAATATTCGGCTAACCCTTCATTGACCCACAGTGGCAGCACCAATTGAATACGATTGGATACTACATTTTGCATTCGACCACCATAAATCAAATCATTAATCATGGCATGAACTAACTCATGGTGAAGCACATGACGGAAAGCCTCGTAATCTCCTTCAAAAGGCATAACGACTCGGTTTTTAAATAATTCTGTTACACCTCCAATACCTTCTTGCATATAGACACCGACAACATTATTCTGCTGAAATTCATTATGAGAATGAAATACAATAATCGAAACACGTTTTTTTAATGTCCATCTTAGATGCTTGCCTATTTGCTCATACGCTTTAATGGCGGCATCCATGGTAAAGTTGGCTAGTTCAATTTCATCACCATAATAATAAACATCAAAATGGGGAGATGAGATAAATTCCCAGTCGAATTCCCGATATTGGACTTTATTTTGACCAAAAGATTGGGCGGACAGCATGGATGCTGTGCAAAGAGTGATGATGAAAATAAAACGTTTCATGTATTTATAAAGTCGAATTTAAATCGATAGTTCCTGAATTTCGACGATTAACCTGAAAAATGGTTAAAAATATTATTCTAAAATTTTATCGTTTCAAGATTGACTGACCCCTCGTGAAACCATTAGTTTGTCTGCTATGGATTTACCCGTCTATTTTATTTCCGACATCCATTTGATGTTAGAAAGATCAGAATCTGAGGTTCAGCGCCAAGATATCCTATTCCGTTTTCTTCGTCACGTCAAAGAAACGGGAGGTACATTAATTATAAACGGCGACCTCTTCGATTTCTACTTCGAATACAAGGATGTAATTCCAAAAGTCTTTATGCCTTTTTATCATGAAATCCTAAAACTTCGTGAAGCGGGCATAAAAGTGCATTATGTATTGGGGAACCATGATTATTGGGTACAGGATTTCATCACGGATACATTGTTTGACCACACTTATTTCACCGATACGGAATTTATGATCAATGGTAAACGCTTTTTTGTCACACATGGGGATGGGTATTTATCATGGGATCGAGGTTATCGGATCCTGCGAGGGTTTATTCGATCTCGCTTATTCACCTGGTCTTATCGTTGGATTCATCCCCGGATTGGGTATGCATTTGCCCGTTGGGTGTCTAAAAAAGGCGAACACTATGAACATTCAGATGCTTATAATAATAAAATTGCGGATGAAATGTCTATTCATGCCAATCATAAATTTGAAGCAGGATTCCAATATTTTGTAACAGGCCATTATCACCAAGCAAAGGAATTAACGCTTAATGGTGGTAAATTACTCATTCTCGGTGACTGGCTCAGCTTTTTTTCCTACGCAAAATTTGACGGCCAAGATTTAAAATTACATTTTTGGAAAGATCATGAAACGGCATAACCTCATCCCAATTCTCTTGGTATCCATCCTGTGGATTGATGGGTGTTCTATGATTAAAAAGTTTTGGCCAGGGAAAAAGGGTGGCAGTGATGATATCTCTTATGAATTGATTGAGAATCTCAGTACTGCTTTTAGCGAAGGCAAACTGCAAGCTCTAGAAGAAATGATCGCTATTTATAATGACGCCAATCAACCATTTGATGTTCGAATGGCTGCGGGTAAAGCATTGGCCGAAACCCAACATCCCACCGCATTAAATGCATTATCTGAAACAGTAGGTGATGCAGCTGCACTGGATGTTTCATTTATGATTGCATCCATCGAATTGTTGGCTGAATTCCGAGATGACCCCAGAGCTGCCGATGCTATGGTGAATGCCATGAACAAGGTGGAAGAAAAAACCAATACACTTCAAATGGCTTTGGTCCAAAACCTAAATAAAGTCCGAACCAAGGATCAGGTGTTGGCCCTTTTGGATTTATACGAAGTGAGCCGCAATAATTTTAATCGGACGGAAAAATTACTTACAGAAACCAACAAAGAGCTTTATCTGTATTTTCCTGATGATAAAGGCTGGCTGGCGTGGCAAAGGAAAATACGTTATGGGTGGAGGAATTGCCCATTGTATTTGTACTCAAGGGAGTATCTCGATGAGATTTTAAAAGAAGCCGATTGTTTTCATCTTGCAGAGATCAAAGAAACCGATCGTGGTTATTTCGTCACGGTAAGGAAGTAGACCCTGAAAAAGAAACCATTTTATCTTTCCATTGATCTCGAAGATTTCACTTTTAATCTGTTGAGAAACATTGGTGTTGAGCCACGAATAAATCGAGAAGCATTGGTCTTGAGTTACCAGCTTATAAACGATTTTTCAAAACAGAAACTGAATTCAAAAAAAATAACTTTTTTTGTAACCGCACTTCTCGCGAAAGACATGTCAGACTTGTTGAAACAAATAGCAACTGATGGACATGAGGTGGGGTGCCATTACTTCTATCACGATTTAATGTTTAAACAAACAAATTTAGAAATTAATCGCAATCTTGAGTTAGCAAAAAATGCAATATTTCAAGCAACTGATATTGAGCCTGTTGTTTTCAGGGCTCCAACTTTTTCTATACCAAGAGAGAGAAGGGATATCTTTTCCGAGGTAGAGAAGCATTTTAAGCTTGATTCCAGCTATGTCCTGGATTTGGGCAAATATACCAAAGAACAATACTTCCAGGAAAGTCCGTTTACGCTAGAAAATTTGATGGAAATACCCATTGTTCCAAAGAGTTTCTTTTCAAAAAAACTAAAAATGAAATCTGGCGGAACATACTTTCGTTTTTTTAGCAAAAAAATGATAGAAGATGTGATGCTGTACAATATCGAACTTGGCTTTACCCCACTAGTGTATCTTCACCCTTATGACTATCTTCAGAATTGGGAGTTTTGGGTTTCCATCAACGATTTTATTGCAGGAAGAAAATTCAAGTATCTGATTAAATATTTCAGACAAATCCAATGGGTTGGAATTGGCAACAAATCTGTGTTTCCAAAACTAAATTATCTGTTGGAAAATTTTGAGCATTA
>LSCF01000018.1 GCA_001577025.1 Fidelibacterota bacterium TCS55
CTCAGCGAAATTGAAGTGTCGGTGAAGATACCGGCTACCCGCGGCAGGACGAAAAGACCCCGTGAACCTTTACTACAACTTGGCATTGGATTCTGGTTCTGTATGTGCAGGATAGGTGGGAGGCTTTGAAGCTGCGACGCCAGTCGTAGTGGAGCCATCCTTGAAATACCACCCTTGCTTTGCTAGGACTCTAATTCTGAACCTTGAAACAGGGCAGAAGACAGTGTCAGGTGGGTAGTTTGACTGGGGCGGTCTCCTCCTAAAAGGTAACGGAGGAGCCCAAAGGTTCCCTCAGCACGGTCGGTAATCGTGCGTAGAGCGCAAAGGCATAAGGGAGCTTGACTGCGAGGTCGACGGACCGAGCAGGTACGAAAGTAGGGCTTAGTGATCTGGTGGTTCCGCATGGAAGGGCCATCACTCAACGGATAAAAGGTACTCCGGGGATAACAGGCTTATCTCCCCCAAGAGTTCATATCGACGGGGAGGTTTGGCACCTCGATGTCGGCTCATCACATCCTGGGGCTGGAGAAGGTCCCAAGGGTTGGGCTGTTCGCCCATTAAAGTGGTACGTGAGCTGGGTTTAGAACGTCGTGAGACAGTTCGGTCTCTATCCGCCGTGGGCGCAAGATATTTGAGGGAATCTGCTTCTAGTACGAGAGGACCGAAGTGGACGAACCTCTGGTGCACCAGTTGTTTCATCAGAAGCATCGCTGGGTAGCTATGTTCGGAAAGGATAAGCGCTGAAAGCATATAAGTGCGAAACCTGTCCTAAGATTAGTTCTCCCTATCGTTTGATAATAAGGCTCGTTGTAGACTACGACGTTGATAGGCCACAAGTGTACGTGCAGTAATGCATTTAGCTGAGTGGTACTAATTAGCCGAATGGCTTTATCAATCTTTCTTGATCAATTGAAGATCCGCATCAATTCCCTAAAATTTCTCCGGTGACCATAGCATAGGGGTCACACCCGATCCCATCTCGAACTCGGAAGTTAAGCCCTATTGCGCCGATGGTACTACGCGGGTAACTAGCGTGGGAGAGTAGGTCGTCGCCGGGAACTTTCTTAAAACCCCGTTTCTTTTGAAGCGGGGTTTTCTATTTTATAGACATTTATCCATTTGTGATCTTCCACACAAGATAATCAAAAGGCCTTGAAGCCTCCTAATGACCATCGGTAAATTGAACCATATTTTCTTAATAGAAAGCATCCTATGGTTAGACGTTTAATCATTTCAATTATTATCTCAATGGCCCCATTTGGGGCTACCCTGTCTGCTCAGGCAAAATTAGATGGCCAATTTTTTGAGTATACTTCATATTATATGAGCAACTTTGATGTATCCACGGGTGAATCAGATGTTCCTTTTTTCCGTTATCGTATATATTCAGATACGTATCCAGTTTATACTAAGATTTGGTTTCGTGCATCTGTTCTTTCTCCTGCATTAGATATTGATTCTAGAACGACCTTAACTGAAATTGAATCGTCGGTTTTTCAAATGAAGGCAGATATTATTTTGGACAATCGGAATTTCTCTGCGAATACTTCAAACCTGATAGATGAAGCAAACCCTCCAAATGTTGTGCCAACAACAATTCGAACCATTGAATCGATTAATCCTTCTGAATTTGAATATTTAATAAGTGCAGTTATGACCACCGGTCAGCTAGCGGATGGGGAATACCGATTTGAATTAAAAATATTTTCTGGCACTTCATCAAGTAATGTGGTCTTAACGGATCAAGATTCAAAAACAATTATTGTCGAATCTACCACTGGTGTGAACCTAGAATCGCCCGGCGGCATGTTGGCAGACACATCCTTTAATATGGTATATACAACATATCCTGTGTTTAACTGGAATAAAGGGAATTGCCGTAATTGTGAGACATACATCCGCGTAGCAGAGTTTAAAGTGGGGTATCATTCATCGTTAGCAGAAGCACTCAGAGATGAGCGGATGGTTCCATTCAATCAAAGTGAAAATTGGCTCCAGTTAATGGATGTAAGTACATATCAATATCCCACAAGTGATGCCCGGCCTTTGGAATATGGTAAAACTTATGTTTGGCAAATCAAAACCGGGGTACCTACTACAAGCGGCAGAGAAGAGGAAGTTTCCGATATTTATGCATTTAAAATAGCCAATCCATCTGAATCGGCTATGCCCAGTCAAGAAAGTATGGCCATCCAACAATTGAGAGAGGCTTTAGGTGAGGATCAATTCAATGCACTGTTCGGCGGAGATGGGCCATTGGCAGGCTTTATGCCAACTGGGGATGCATTATTAAATAATAAATCCATTGATGAAACAACCCTTCAGTACATTTACAACCGGCTTCGAAAAAAAGAGATAAAGATTAAATCAGTTTCTGTAGAGAATTAGTTGTGAAGTATTTTAAATCAGCTACAATCTTCTTAATCCTATTTACAATATTGATGGGCGGTGACCGTATTGCGATTGTCACTAAAGTGATTGGAAAGGTTCAATATATACGTGGAAATGGAAGTGGTCAATCACTTAAAAAAGGTCATATTATTGAATCGGGAGATATTCTTAAAACGGACAAAGGTGGATTTGCAGCACTTCTATTTATTGATGATAAAACAGCGTTGAAAGTAAAAGAGAATTCGGAAATAATTATTGAAGGGAAACGATCGGCTCAGGCCATCGCCAAAGAAATTAATTTGAATGGGGGCACAATTCGTGCTCAAGTTAATAAACAGAAAAAAGGTGATTTTATTGTTCGGACCTCTGTGTCGGTTGCGTCCGTAAAAGGAACAGATTTTTGGCTCATATCTAATGATGCAGGTGACTCATTAATTGGATTAGAAGGTATGGTTGAATTCTCTAATCTTATTTCAGGGGAATCTATTGATATTACCAGTGGAAAATCAGGAATTTCAACCTCCGATGGTAGTGTGCAAACATTTAAAACCGACCCGAAGACTATTCCTGAAGATCCGTCTGACACCGACAGCGGCACCCAAAAACTTGAGATCGAACTCAAAGATGCTACCGGCAAAAAGAAAACACTAATTATAGAGTATAATTAATCCTTTCAGTGAACTATCAGTTTTCAATTCGTTCAGGGATCAGATTGATCCCTTTTCTTTTATCCTTAACCATGGTCAGTGGACAAGCACGATTATTGCACCATATCCCACCTCCTCATGGTATCATCGGTGAAGCGCTTACGCTAACCGCCTCGTCATTAGAAATTACAGACCCATTAGAGGCCACACTTTATTACCGATTACCGGGTAGTGAATCATACTTGGAAGTTCAATTTATTAAAACAGGATTTAATTGGGAGGCAACCATCCCAAGGTTTAGCTTGACGGAAGCAGGTCTTGAATATGTAATTACATTTCAATTTAGTCGAGATCGCCTCAACTCATTTCCTGAGCAGGATCCATTTAATGAGCCCCATTATTTATCTGCAATTCCGCCTAAGAATCAACCGACTATAGGAGTTTTTGGTGATCTGCCAGTAGCAGATGTATTAATACTTTCTCCGGATCCCGGTGCACTGGTTGATCAAAATTCCATCTTGATTGCCGCATCATTCTTTAGTGCAAATAAAGTGGAACCATCATCTGTTCAATTATTTTTGGATGGTGTAGATGTATCTTCAGTCATGATATTTGAAGATGGAATTTTAAGCTATGATCCAGGCTCATTACCCAATGGAATGCATTCGATTGAAATTAAAATGCAGGATTATGATGGAGAATATATTGAACCTGTAAACTGGTCATTTACTGTGGGGACGGAAAGAAAATCTCTTTCAGATATTGTTAGATATAATGGGCGGTGGAACAGTCGATTATCTGCAGAGAATGTGAGTGGTACGTCTCTAAATATTGCAGAAGTGATGGGTAATTTTAATGTAGATGTACAATGGGCCAATTTAAAAACCGATTTACGGCTCACATCGAGAGAATCTCCTCATGCCCAGCCCCATAATCGATTCGGTGCTTCATTCGTCATGGGCGATATTTTAGATATTCATCTGGGAGATCATTATCCTAGATTTAGTCCATTCACCATTGATGGGAAGCGGGTGCGTGGAATGGGATTGGATGCAAATTTAAAATGGGTTCGACTCCAATATGTTAGTGGAGATTTAAACCGGGCTGTCCATGAACGAGGCGGAGTGGGTGGCGGATACCAATTAATCCATGGCTTAACATCCACTAATTTAAATGGTTCTAAAACATATTACTTGGATCGAACAGGCTTTATGTTCAAACGTAAAGTCAGGGGATTTAAATTATCAACGGAATTGTTTTCACGAATCAAAGCCAGTGTGAATTTAATGTCTGTAAGAGATGATACTTCTTCCGTTAATCGGACTTTGAATAATGCAATATTCCCTTCAGATTCATTGGTGTTGGGGGTGACACCGGGGAATTATAATTACGATGAATTCAATACATTAATTACTGCCGCAGGTCACAAATTGGATGCACCCAAATCACATTGGGCAGGGCAGAAACCTCAGGATAATATTGTATTTGGTTTCAATATTGGCACCATATTTGACAATAGAAAATTAACTTTGGATTTTGATTGGAATATGAGTCTTCATAATAGGGATATTTGGGATGGCGTTATGTCCATTGCTGATCTTGATACGGCATTAGATGATTCATTAGATGGATATATAGGTCTCCAATATGATGAAGATGGGAATGAGATTACTGGTGTGACCAAAATAAGTACCGATCAGATATTTATTGATCCGGAGAGATTAAAAGACCTATTCATCATCAATACCAATATGAGCCCATTGGTACCCATTGATCTAAATGCATATGAATCGAGCCCTATCTCTTCTATCATCAATATGCCATCGTCCGCTTTTAATATAAAATTACGGGGGAATTATTCCCGGAATAGTATCCTCGTTGAATATCGCCAAATTGGTCCAGAATATGTCTCTTTAGCCAACCCGTTTTTGAGAAACAATACACGTCAATTTACCATTTCTGACCGGGTGACCCTTTTAGATCGAAAAATGTTTCTCAATATTGGTTTTAAACATTTGGATAATAAAATTCTTAGAACAACCGTAACACCATTAAACACCAATACATTTTTTATGAATCTAACTTTTTTAATGGGACCAGATATGCCTACGTTTGTGGTTAACTATCAATCCATTGGAAAAAATAATGAAAAAACCCGATTGGATTCAGTGGGTAGTCAAACGGTGGATTTAAGAGAAGATTCTAAGGCGGCGACAAGTATGATGGCCGTGACAATGCCATTTACCAGTGGTGACATTAAACAAAACCTCACAATCAACATGGGAAGCGTAGCCAATTTAGATAACTTGAAGAATAAAAGAAGTGTGACCTATCTATTCCCAAAAACAGATTCAAAAACGAGTTCGATTAGTTTGTCTTCAACATTTCCTAGTCAATTGAAGACTGTTGCTTTAATCAGTCAGACGAAACTCCAGATTCCCTCTATGAGCGGAGGTACATTAATAAAAACGCCCTATACATGGACTCATGTGTCATTGTCGGCAAATCAAAAATTACTTCAAGATAAAATGCTGGCCAGAGGTACCATTTCATTATTGAATAGCAAAAGCCAAATCAAATCCCAATTATTGGGTTTTAGGGCAGGCACCGATTATCGCATTCAGGAAAATTTATCCGCATCCATTATGGGGCAGATTCGATTCAATTATGTATCCAGCTATAAAAAAGATAAGGTGGATAACGATGGGGATGGAAAGATCGATAATGCAAGTGAAGTATTGGATATAAATTCCTCAGGAATCATACTGACACTTCAATATAACTTTTAGATGTGCAAGTGAAAGTAAAAGATATAAAAAGGTACATCCAAGGCAGTTGGGTGGGCTGGGTTATCACCTTTGGCGCCATCGTGATTGTTTCCTTAGCCCATTGGATTGGTGTATTCGATTCCATAGAACTAAAAACTTATGATTACCGGTTTAACTCCGTTCGGGGACCCTTAACCGGGTGGACAGCATCAGATTCATCCTATATCAACAAAGGGACGGATGTAGTGCTTCTGGAGGTGGATGATGAAGCCTGGCGTTTGATGCCTGAAGAATGGCCTTATCCCAGAGGAAGTGTGTGGGGAAGAGTCGTCAGAAATCTTTATAAAGCCGGTGCCAAGGTTATTGTATTTGATATCCAGTTCGATTCGCCTGAAAATCGGTCAGAAATCTATCAGGATTTGATCCAATCCACCACACCGGAGTATATCATTGATCAAGTGCCTCATGTGAGGGATACCACCCAAGCCGGATATATCTGGGAATCTTTATCTTATCTAATCCCTCGCCACGGTGATAAAATTTTAGGTGAAGCCATTACAGAAGCACAAATATTCGGGACCACCATTGTGATGAATGTGAAAATGGTAACTGAACCGACACTGGTACCACCTCAATATATTGCCTATCCTGTGGAGCCTGTGGTCAAAGCCAAACCAGAGATGGGTCTGATTAATGATCAAATGGATTCAGATGGCTTTTCTCGACGATATGCTTTATTTGGTGAAATGGCCCATGAGCCTGATAAATATTATTTAACGCTTGCTGTGAAAGCCTTTAAAGCATTCAAAGGGATTCCAGATTCTGCCAAGCCAATTTTTGATCGAGATGCCCTAACGTGGGATTATGGCGGGCATAGCATTAATGCCTATGGCGCAGGAAATTCATTTTTGGTGAATTACTACGGTCCCCCATCTGGATATAAATACAGAGGTGAAGAAAATCTCCCGGCATGGGGCACCTTCCCAAAATATTCATTGGCTTACGTGATTGATACAGAGGATGTGACTTTAAGAGACCCGATTGAAGATATTGATTGGATGAGCCAATTTTTGCCTGGTGAAATTCCTGAGTGGATTAAAGCTATTGATGATCCTGTGGAGCGAAAAGAAATGATGGATGCTATGGGTATTGGTGAGGAGTTTGATATCACTCAGTCCCCATTTTATAATAAGATTGTAGTGATTGGCACTTCAGTTGAGGTCCACCATGATTATAAACAAACGCCCTATTATAATTTTTGGGGTATTCAGCAATTAACACCGGGAATGGAAACCCACGGGAATGCCATTCAAACCTTAATCGATAATAATTATATTCAAGTTTTGGGTGGTCAATTGACGGAACTGATTTATGGCTTCCCTATAAGTCACGCCTTGATGATTGCATTAATGAGCTTTATTGCCTTTCTGATTTTATCCTATTTAAACCCTGTGGTAGCCGGTATCCTGATTATATTAGAAGGTATCATCTATTTTGCCATTGCCTGCGGATTATTTGTAGATGACCTATTTTGGTTCATCAAACATAATTTGTCGCAAATTCTGCCTAAATCAACAGTACTCAATAATCCTGATATATTTAATACTGATTTGCCGGGAATTGGTGATTCACTGGTCATCCCGATTGTAGCCCCTTTGGTGGGTTTGTTGGCGACTTATACGGGAAATGTGATTTATAAATTCATTGTAGAACAAAAGGATAAGAAATTTTTGAAGAGTACTTTTGGTGCGTATATATCACCGGATTTAATCGATCAAATGTATTCCGATAAACAAGAACCGAAGTTGGGTGGTGAAGCAGGATATCACACGGCCTTCTTTTCAGATATCCAGAGTTTTTCATCATTCTCAGAAGTGCTAGAACCAGAGCGGATGGTGAGTCTTATGAATGAATATTTAACTGAAATGACCAATATTCTTCTTGAGCACAAAGGTACGCTAGACAAGTATATCGGCGATGCAATTGTAGCCTTTTACGGCGCACCTGTTCCATTAGAAAATCATGAATATCATGCCTGTCTCACTGCGTTGGAGATGGAAAAGAAATTGGTTACCATGAGGGAGCAATGGGCATCAGAAGGCGATTGGCCGGAACTGGTCCATAATATCCGACATCGGGTGGGATTGAACTCAGGCGAAATGGTTACGGGGAATATGGGTTCATCCATGCGCATGAATTATACGATGATGGGTGACACGGTGAACTTAGCCGCACGGTTAGAACCAGCGGCAAAACATTATGGTGTATATCTTTTTGTGGCAGAAAACACTCAAAGGGCTGTCGCCAATCAATTTGAATGGCGATTCTTAGACTTTCTCAGGGTGAAGGGGAAGAATAAGCCCGTAAAGGCCTATGAACTTATTTCCTTAAAAGATGAAATGACCGATGATCAATCTCAATTGGTTCAAGCCTTTAATGCGGGGATGGACCTATATCAAAAACGGGATTGGACAAAAGCAAAAAAGCAGTTTAAGGATGCACTTGCCTTAGAAGAAGACTTTCCAATGCGCCCCACCACGCCTTCAGCAGTATATATAGAAAGATGCGAACATTTTAAAGTGGATCCACCCGAAAAAGATTGGGATGGCGTCTTCACAATGAAGACAAAATAATATTGAATCCTCTTCAGAAGCATTCTGCTCCTCATTAATTTCTAGACTCTATTCTTATGGAAAAATCCCGCGGAAATATTCTTTGGATCGATGATGAAATCGACCATCTTAAACCCCACATCCTCTTTTTAGAAGAAAAAGGATATGGTATCACCACGTGTGATAATGGTTCTGAAGGCATTCAACAATCCAAGGATCATAATTATGATTTGGTTTTGTTGGATCAATTCATGCCTGGATTAGATGGAATAGAAACGCTTCGAAAGATTAAAGAATCGAATCCGGCCATACCGGTCATTATGATTACCAAAAGTGAAGAAGAATGGCTTATGGATGAAGCCATTTCTGAGCGAATTGCCCATTTTTTAATCAAACCGGTAAACCCAAATCAAATTTTCATGGCCTGTAAGCAAGTGCTTGAAAATTCAAAAATTCGAGGTGAAAAGACCACGAGCGGTTATTTGAGCGAATTTCAAAAAATTGAATTCGATGCCGATGATGCGATCAATTTTGATGATTGGTGGAGAATCTATTCTCGACTGGTAAAATGGCAATTGGATTTTGAGGAGCAAAATGAGGCTAATCTCCATCAAATATTGATGGAGCAAATTCAATCCTGCAATAGAAAGTTTACCAGTTTTATCGAAGGTAATTATGCGGATTGGCTAGGAGATGAAAATCGTCCCATCTTATCAAAAGACGTTTTTAAAAAAATCGTTCGGCCCCTATTAAACGATAATGAGAAGGTATGCTTATTGGTCATGGACGCCATGCGCTTGGATCAGTTCATGACCTTATATCCATTATTGGCTGAAGATTTTTCAATAAAAATTGAGCCATCGGCTGCAGTATTACCATCTGCAACACCCTTCAGTAGAAATGCCATATTCTCCGGGCTATTCCCGGATGAATTCTGTAAAAAATATCCCGAACAATTAGAAGCCATGAAAGTAGATGAGGGCAGTCTCAATCGAATGGAAAACCAAATGATGATGGATCAATTGCATCGAAACAGATTGGGAGAGAAATCCCTTCATTATCATAAAATATGGATGGCAGAGGAAGGACAAAAATTTCAATCCAAAGTTGGGCAATATCTCAATTTTGATTTGCTAGCAGTCGTAGTGAATTTTGTAGATCAACTGGCCCATCGTCGTTCCGAATCGGATGTATTGAAAGAAATGGTTCCCGATGAGTCGGGTTATCGACAAGCGGTAAAAGTATGGTATGAAAATTCATGGATTCGGAACGTTTTATCCGAATTGAGTTCGGCCGGGTTTAAAGTGGTTTTGACCAGTGATCATGGCAGTATTATGGTGAATCGCAGTGCCATGGTGGCGGCAGATAAACATTCTTCTTCCGGCATCCGATACAAACATGGTCGCAATATTAATGCCAATGAAAAAAGCGCCATCGACATTCGGGATTTGACGTCATTTCGCCTGCCGGCCTTAGGCCATCAAAATAATTATTTATTGGCAAAAGAAGATTTTTTCTTTTTGTATCCCAATGAGCAGCAAAAATATAAACAAAAAATTAAAGCAAGCTTTCAACATGGAGGCATATCCATGGAAGAAATGATGGTACCAATTTTTATAATGGATCCAAAATGAACGAATACGAATTTCATTCTGTAGAAGAAACGCAGCAATTCGCTGAAGGATTTGCACAGCAGCTGCTACTCGGATCAGTGGTGGGATTAATTGGAAATCTGGGAACAGGAAAAACCACCTTCACTCAGGGGTTTGCAAAAGGATTAGGCATTGATGATCATGTCATTTCACCTACATTTAAATTGGTGAGTGAATACGATGGTGTCGATTCATCCCTCTATCACATCGACTGTTATCGGTTGGATCATCCTGATGAATTTTTAAATATTGGCGGTGAACACTTTTTGAATCCAATTGAAGGAATTACTCTCATCGAATGGGCAGATCGGATCGAACCCTTATGGTCAGACGATTGGATTTTTTTACATTTTGATCGCATTGAATCAAAACCGGATACTAGAACGCTAAAAATTTCTGGAATAGAATTATGAATATTTTAGGAATTGAAACAGCAACGGATTGGTGTGGTGTAGCCCTGATTCAAGATGGTGAATGCACGGCAAAAATAGAAGAACGTATTCCGAGGCAGCATGCAGAAAAACTACCCCTTTTCTATAAGGAACTGAGTATCCAATCCAATATAGATGAGATCCAAATGGATGCGGTGGCCGTTTCAATCGGTCCCGGTTCATTCACAGGGTTGCGTGTAGGGTTGGGATTTGCAAAGGGATTGGCTTTTGCAAAAGATTTACCCATTATTCCCGTCCCAACACTACAGGTGATAGCCGCCAATAGTGAATTGGAGGAACAGGATTTTTCAGTATTATTATACTCTCATCGTGATGTGGTATATAAACAAAAATACGCCGGTGGAGATCCAAAATCCGCAGAAGAAGTGACAATATGGGGTGACATAGAGCATTCCGGGTTATGTATTCATTATGGATGCGGAAAACTGATGGATAAAGAAAATTATTCATCCGTACCACCCAGTGCTAGAATGACCGGATTATTGGGGGAAAAACACTACGATGAATGGGTCGTAACCCAACCTTATGATTTGGTTCCCAACTATATTTCTCCATTTGAATTGGGCCAGAAAAAGTGAAAATCCGAAAAGCAATTCTGGCAGACTTGGATATGATTGTTGAAATGGAGAACAGAATTTTTAAAAATCCATGGGCAAACGGATCCATTGGTGTTGAATTGGCTCGAAAAGAAAATACATTAAATCTGATTGCAGAACTTGATGGCAAACCCATGGGATATTTTTTCGCCCATTTGGTAGAAAATGAAGCCCACATCCTCAATATAGCTTTGGATGTACCTTTTCAAAACAAAGGGTATGGAAAGCAATTTCTAAAAAAAATATTGGATGAATATCTCCAATATGCGGACGTGTTTTTAGAAGTAAAACGCTCTAATTTCCCCGCTATAAATTTATATCTTCATTTTGGTTTTGAAGAGATTGATATTCGTGAAGAATATTATTCTGACGGTGAAGATGCAGTCATCATGGTTAAAAAAGTGAAAGTGCATGGCCTGGTTCCGTCGTAAAGACAAAAATATTGCCGACCTGGAAAAGAAAGACATTCCCAGCGGTCTGTGGATTAAATGCCCATCCTGTTCAGAAATTCAGTATAAACCGGAATTGGACAAAAATCACTCTGTTTGCCGCCATTGTGATCACCATTTTCGGGTTCCACCGAATATTTACCGTGACATCATTTTAGATGAAGATAATGCAGAGAATTTATTTTCAAATGTGAAATCTGCTGATCCCCTGAAATTCAAAGCAGGGAAAAAATATACAGATCAATTGGATGAGGCCATGTCTAAAACAAACCAGAATGATGCGGTCAATTGTTATTCGGGTAATATTCATGGGCAAGCCATCATACTGGGTGTAATGAATTTTGGATTTATTGGGGGCAGTATGGGGTCTGTGGTTGGTGAATTGATATCTCGCTGCATAGATTTAGCTAGAGAAAAGAAATTACCATTCATTTTGGTATGTGCCTCAGGCGGTGCACGGATGCAAGAATCTGCATTATCATTAATGCAGTTGGCCAAGACCAGTTCAAAGCTTGCACGATTTCAAGAAGAAGGCGGTCTCTATATTCCTATTCTAACGGACCCAACAACCGGTGGTGTTACGGCCAGTTCTGGTATGCTCGGCGATGTTATTTTAGCTGAACCAGGTGCTCTCATTGGTTTTGCCGGTCCAAGGGTTATAAAACAAACTATAGGGGAAGATTTACCAGAAGGATTTCAGCGGGCTGAATTTTTACAGGATAAAGGATTTATCGATCATATTGTTCCTCGTGAGAATATGAAAGCGGTTCTTTCCAAAATGATCGGGTTATTAACTTCATGAGCCAACCATCCATTTTAATTTCTAACGATGATGGCATTTATTCAGACGGTATTTATGCCCTCTGGGAATCCATGTCGGAAATTGGAGACACCATTGTGGTTGCACCCAATACTGAAAAAAGTGCCGTGGGCCACGCTATCACATTGTCGGATCCGATTCGAATTGAAGAGGTAAGTCGATCAGGTGATTTTTCAGGATATGCCGTCAATGGAACGCCAGCGGACTCTGTTAAAATTGGTGTGAAAGCCATTATGAATTCAAAGCCGGATATTATCATTTCTGGAATTAATCATGGGGCAAATGTGGGCCAGAGCTTACTGTACTCGGGGACAATTTCAGCAGCAACCGAAGGTACATTTTTAGGCATTCCATCGATTGCAATTAGTTTAGATGCTCTTAGAGATTGTGATTTCACTACTGCAAAAGCAGTGGCAAAAAAAGTGGTGAATGCGGTTCTCGAGAATGGTTTACCGAAAGATACCCTGTTGAATGTAAATGTTCCTAAGGATCGTAAAAACGGAATACGGGGCTATCAAATCACCCATCAAGGGTCAATATATTTCAAGGATCATTTTGAGAAACGGGAAGATCCACGGGGACGATTATATTATTGGATGACTGGTGATATCATAGATCCAGATACCAATTTGAAGTCCGATGGTGTGGCACTGAAAGAAGGCTATGTAAGTGTTACACCCCTTCAGCTTCAAATGACAAATATGGATTTTACGCATGAATTGAATGAATGGAGTTTTGATTGAGCACATACCATAAAGGGGGTGTGCTCATTCTTGATTTTGGGTCCCAATACACTCAATTGATTGCACGCCGAGTGAGAGAACACAAGGTCTATTCTGAAATATTACCTCCTGAAACCGCATTAGAAGACATTTTAACAAGATCACCATCAGCTTTAATTCTATCCGGTGGCCCATCCAGTGTATTTGGGGATGAAGCGCCTGACTTTGATCAAGCGATCCTCAACACGTCGATTCCCATTTTGGGCATTTGCTATGGATTACAGTTATTGGCCCATCATCATGGGGGATTGGTAGAGTCAACCGGAAGTGGGGAATATGGATCTGCCGAAATCCAAATTGACTCACATGATGGTTTATTTACAGGTGCATCCAATTGTTCACAAGTTTGGATGAGCCATATGGATCGGGTAACCCAATTGCCCAACGGATGGCATACCCTTGCCCATTCCTCGAATGGCGTGATTGCGGCCATGGCCAATTCAGACCAATCGAGAGTGGCCACACAATTTCACCCTGAAGTGGTACATACAGAAGAGGGCGATTTATTTCTTAAAAATTTCTTATTTAATATTGCCGGGTGCAACCCCACGTGGACTGCGGGCAATTTTATCGATGAGCAAGTGGCATTAATTCGCAAACACGTTGGCGATGGTAAAGTATTGGTCGGTGTGAGCGGCGGTGTGGATTCATCAGTGGTTGCTGCATTAATGCATAAAGCCATCGGTGACAGATCTACAGCGGTATTGATTGATCATGGATTGATGCGAAAAGATGAAGCCAAAAGTTGTGTAGAGGCATTGAAAGATGGTCTTGGCGTTAACATCCATTGTTTTGATGAATCAGAATTATTTTTATCTCAATTGACAGACATAACTGATCCGGAGAAAAAACGGAAGATTATTGGGAATCAATTCATTTATTCTTTTGATCGGATTGCAGGAGAAATGGGTGAGATGGATTTTTTGGCACAAGGGACACTTTATCCTGATGTAATTGAAAGTGGTGTGAGTAAAGGCAAATCAGCCCATGTGATTAAAAGTCATCATAATGTGGGTGGACTTCCAGAAGATATGCGGTTTGAATTGGTTGAACCTCTTCGAGAATTATTCAAAGATGAGGTGCGTAATGTAGGGCGTGAATTGGGATTGCCCGAATCATTGATTGAAAGACATCCATTTCCGGGTCCAGGATTGGGAGTTCGAATTATTGGGGACATCACTCGAGAACGCATTTCTATTTTGCAGGAGGCAGATCAAATCTATATGGATATTCTTCATGAAGATGGACTTTATAATGACATTTGGCAGGCATTTTCTGTATTGATTCCTGTTCAAACTGTTGGCGTGATGGGAGACCAACGGACTTATGAAAATTTATTGGGTATAAGAGCTGTTACAAGTACAGATGGTATGACTGCAGATTGGTTTCGGATGCCATCCAAAACATTGACAAAAATATCTAACCGTATTGTAAATTCTGTCCGAGGTATAAATAGAGTGGTATACGACATCACATCAAAACCACCAGGCACTATTGAATGGGAATAAGGTTTAATTCCTATTTAAAAAAGTGATTTAACTCACAAACAATATTAATAATTACTGATAATTTTTCACTATGTGTGGTATAGTAGGATACTACGGTAATAAAGATGCCGTCCCCATTTTATTAGATGGACTAAAGCGTCTGGAATACAGAGGATATGATTCAGCTGGGATTTCTGTTATGGGATCTACAGGGATTGAGTCCGTTAAAAAAGCAGGTAAGGTTAAAGAATTAGACCGATTGGTCGATGATTCTGTTATTAATGGATCCATTGGGATGGGTCATACCCGATGGGCAACCCATGGTGAACCCAATGATAAAAATGCCCATCCCCATTTTGATGATACAGGTAAAATTTCCCTAATTCATAATGGTATAATTGAGAATTATTCCTCAATAAAATCATATCTCGAAAAGAAGGGACGAACCTTTAAAAGCGATACGGATACTGAAACTCTCGTTCAATTAATATCAGATATTTATTATGAAGATGGACTCTCATTCGAACAAGCAGTTACAGTGGCATTGAGTAGAGTTGTAGGTACCTATGGTATAGTTGCATTTTGCTTTGATGAACCTGATAAACTTGTTGCAGCAAGGCATGGAAGTCCCCTTGTCTTAGGTATTGGTAAAAATGAATATTTCATTGCCAGTGACGCCTCTCCTATTGTGGATCATACGCGGAATGTTGTCTATTTGGATGAAGGTGAAATGGTAACAATTACCCAGGATGGTCATGAGATCCGAACTATTAAAGATGATACCATTATAAATAAAGCAATAACTGAGATTGATTTTACAATAGAAGAAATAGAAAAGGGCGAATATCCCCACCATATGCTCAAGGAGATTCATGAGCAGGTTCACACAATCACTGATACCATGCGTGGCAGAATCGATCCCGATGATGGGATGGCCCATTTGGGTGGTATTCAGGAACATATGGATCGCATCCAAAAAGCGCATCGAATTTATATTACCGCTTGCGGCACATCATGGCACGCAGGACTCATGGGTAAATATCTATTGGAAGAATATGCGGGCATCCCTGTTCATGTAGAATATGCATCTGAATTTCGATACCGCGACCCCATTGTAGACAGTCGAACGGTGATTATTGCCATTTCTCAATCGGGTGAAACTGCAGATACTTTTGCAGCAATCAAAAAAGCCAAGGCGAATGGTGCTCTTACAGTAGGTATATGCAATGTAGTTGGTTCATCCATAGCACGAGAGACGGATTGTGGGATTTATACCCATGCGGGTCCTGAAATTGGAGTCGCATCCACCAAAGCTTTTACGGCTCAGGTTACAGTATTGTTTTTACTTTCTCTTTGTTTCGGGCGGAAAAATGGTATTTCTGCTATTATTGGACAAAAATTTGCCAATGCGCTCTTGAACATTGGAGATCAGGTTCAAGACGTCTTGAATAGTTCTGAAGATATTTTGGAAGTGGCCAAATTAACAGTGGAGGCCGATAACTATCTCTATCTCGGTCGCGGGATGAATTTCCCCGTAGCATTGGAGGGGGCATTGAAGCTGAAAGAAATTTCTTATATTCATGCAGAAGGCTATCCGGCAGCAGAGATGAAACATGGCCCTATAGAAGCGAATGATAAAAAAATGCCCGTGGTTTTTTTAGCTCCTCATGATAAAACATATGAAAAAATACTCTCCAATATTCAAGAGGTAAAGGCGAGAAAAGGTGTAGTGATTACGGTTACAGATAAACGGACAAAAGATTTGGCCGCCCTTTCTGATTATATGATTGATGTGCCATCCTCCCACCCAAAAGTATTTCCCATTTTGGCATCCATTGCCTTGCAATTGTTGGCTTACCATTTGGCCGTACTTCGTGATTGTGATGTGGACCAACCTCGAAATTTGGCAAAATCGGTGACCGTTGAGTAAACCTAATAATATGATGACTCCCATAGATTTTAATTCTCAATAAACACCATGGTTTTTTTGGCCATATTTGATATAAAGATAACTCAACCATTTACGTCCTGACATCAAAATCCCTTTCTTAGTAGGTGTTCTTAAGGAGGGGGCTGGATTAAATTCTATCGTGAAAAGAACACCCTTTATTACGATAATACTCACTATAACAACCCTGTCCATGCAGTGGATGTTGGCCCAGGAGCCTGCGCCTATCCAGGCCGGTGTGGCCCCTCATGAGGGCATTTATGCTCCGGGGGTCGATGCAGTTCACTACGATGTGGAAATCGGTTTGGGAAAGGCAGCAGATTGGGTTGGAGGACGGGTGACTATCAAAGTAGCGGTTGAAACGGATGCACCAATTCTGCCATTAGATTTTACAGGTATGAATGTGAATAGTGTTTTGGTTAAGGGTAATTCTAATCCTTTTGATTATAAAAATGGTGTGATCAAAATTCCACTTTCAACTGCCAAAAAGGGTGATACAGTATCCGTTTCTATTTCATATAGCGGTACCCCAGATGACGGTCTAATTATAGGTGATAATGTCCATGGAAATCCGTCAGTTTTTGTGGATAACTGGCCAAACCGCACACGTTTTTGGCTCCCATCCATTGACCATCCTGAAGATAAAGCCACAGTAAATTATACAATTCACGCTCCAAAAGAATGGAAAGTTATCGCTAATGGATATCAGACTCATCCACCAAGAAAAACAAGCAAAGATGCCATCGGCCCAAAAGGGGAAAGGCTGACATGGAATTGGGAAGTAACCGTCCCCATTTCATCATATAATATGGTGATTGGTGCAGCAGATATGAAAATCCAGACGGTTGGTTTGGCAGGATGCGGAGATGCACCTGCATCCCAAAGAGAAGATGGCTGTGTAGAAGTAACCTATTGGGTGTATCCAGAGGATGTAGAGAATGCAAAGCCTTCATTTGCCAGAGCAGCAGACATGGTGGATTATTTTACCAATTTGATTGGTCCCTTTCCATTTGAAAAACTGGCCAATGTTCAATCCTCCACACGCTACGGCGGTATGGAAAATGCATCAGCTATATTTTACTCTGAGAATGCTATCGCTAATGGGAGAAATATTGAAGGAACAGTTTCTCATGAAATTGCCCACCAGTGGTTTGGGGATGCTGTTACGGAGTCCAATTGGCACCACCTTTGGTTGTCTGAAGGGTTCGCTACCTATTTCGGCGCCCTTTATTTTGAATATGCAGATGGTATTAAAGATTTTAGAAAGCGGATGGAAAGCAGTCGCAAACGGGTGGTGAAATCAAAGGTGACAAATCGGCCCATTATTGATACAGAAGTAACGGATTTATTTAAATTGTTAAATTCCAATAATTACCCAAAAGGAGGATGGGTCCTTCATATGCTTCGTGGAATCCTTGGGGATGATATCTTTTTTAAAGGCATTCGATCTTATTATAATCAATATACCCACGAGGCTGTGCTGACCAAAGATTTTCAGGCATCCATGGAGGCCGCTGCAGGCGAATCATTGGGTTGGTTTTTTGATCAATGGACCATGAAACCGGGATTTCCGCATTTATCCTACGAAGAAAAATGGGTGCCAACATCAGGAACAAAGGGCTTATTATCCCTTACAATTCGACAAACACAAAAAGAGGAATGGCCCATTTTTAGAATTCCAACAGAAGTATGTTGGGACGACAACTGCAAATCGATTATGATTGACAAACGAACACAAACATATTCATTTGAATTTGATGCAAAACCGAAATCATCAGCATTAATCGATCCGGATGGGTGGGTGTTAAAAGAAATCCAATGAGAAATCCAAACTTCCAGCGAATCCTGTTCGTCTTCCTGATTATGGCCAATCTTTATGGGCAAAATTGGATTCAATCTCAGATTTATGATAGACAATTGAAACAGGCCACATCCAATTATAATGAGGGGCGGTATGCCACCAGCGAAGCCATTTTAAATAAATTATTATCGAATGTATCGGGAGAATTCGAAGAGCCGGCTTTGCTTTTACTTTTGAAATCTCAAGTGGCATTAGACCAATATCAAAAAGCGCGAGAAACATCGAAACGAATTTTTTCTACATACCCTCAAAGTCCATTTTTAATGTATGTGATGGAATCTCTCGGCGATCTTTATGTGAATGAAGTCAATTACGAATCGGCATACCGTATGTATCATCGTTCCAAAAGTTTGTCAGATTCAGAATCGCATGATATAACCATTGACAACAAATTATTGAATTTAATCCAAATTCGATTGCCTGAATCTCTGATGAATGAATTGTTAACATTAGAGACGGATCCACAATCGAGAAATATTCATCTGTTGGCCAAGGCCAACGCAGAAATATTAAATGGCCGGCCGGATGATGGCGCTATGACATTAAGCCAAATTGATCCATTGTCTCTTTCTAATACCTATGCCACGTTTTTTGAAACGCTGCTCCGCGCATCATATGAACCACCCTCTCCGGTATTAATGGTTGGGGTTGTATTGCCCCTTACCGGTGATCAAGGTAAACAGGGTGATGCATTCATGGCTGGATTCTACGATGGCGAAAAATCAAATGAAGGATCCCTTCAACGTTTATCCATTTTAGCTCAAGATAGCCGTAGTAATAACCTTCAAGCCATTTTGGAAGCACGAAACTTGGAAAAGATGAACCAGATTAAAGCATTAATCTGTCCATTGGATGATCAATCGGCTTTAGCGGTCACAAGTGCATTGAGCGCCACGGATATTCCGATTTTACTCACTAACCGTCAGCAGCAGGACTTAAGTGAAGTGAATGGGAAGAGTTTCCATATCAATTCGACTCTGGCCATGGCCGGGAAGAAGGCAGCACAATACGCAGTGACGACGCTGGGGTTAGATAGCATTGCTGTTATTGCACCTGCGGATCAAGATGGCGAAATCCAAACGGATGCATTTATTAAAGAGGTGGATCGGTTGGGCGCCAGTGTGGTGGCCACGGAGTGGTATTCCGGTGAGCCTAAAAATTTGAGACGTCAATTTAAGTTTATTAGAAAAGTAGCATTTGATCTTTTACCTAAAGAAGAATCATTCGACGAAGCACTGGGTATGGATATTGATAGTTTAGATGCTTTATTTGATATTTCAGCGGAAGATTTCTTCGATTTGCCAAAGCCAAAGAAGAAAAAAATGTCTTCTTCTGATTCATCCAAAGTTGTGCTGAGCACGATTCAGGGGATATATCTTCCTATAAACGAGAATGATTTGGCTTTTATTGGCCCGCAAATTCCAATGTATAATCTGGATACGAAAGTGATTGGGAATGAAAACTGGCAAAATATTTCCACGCTGCAAAAAGAAAATATCGGCCCCCATTTAAAAGGATTATCCATCCTAACAAACTTTTATATATCGGAAATAGATCCTCTACAATACGATGGTGATGAAATGGATGAATATTACCGCGGATTAAATACGGCTAAACTTTTGCACAGCATGAATATGGAAAATCAATCCAGGCAATCGCTAAGTCAGGCCATTGAACAATTTGATTTCCATTTGGGCGATGGCTTTTATTATGCCCCTGCATCTACGAATAAAAATGTTAATGCAGCTTTCCAAGTCCTTGAATTTGACGGAGAAGGATTTGTGCATCGAGGTGTATTCCAGGGAGATTCTCTCCGATTGGTTATTCCTCAAAACCCTTAGCGCATATTGTGAATTATATCGATTATTCTGATTTTTTTGGTGTGGAGGGCTTTCATGCTTTCATGTCTAATCGTGACCAGGATTTTGCTATTTTAGAGCATAGAAAATGCTTTGCCGATTCATTGGGATTAAATCAGTCCCAATTGGTTATTCCTCAGCAAGTACATTCAAACAGAGTGGCCAGGGTGAGTGGCTCATGTACTTTGCCCGGTACAGATGGTACCATTGCTCAAGAAAAAGACGTGGTGCTCAGTATCCAAGTGGCGGATTGTATTCCACTATTTTTATTAAATACCGCTTCTCATACCTTTGGATTAATTCATTCCGGCTGGCGGGGTACCCAATTGAAAATTGGTCCCATCGCTTTACAGGAGATGGTTCATGATCAGCCAGGCGCAGTGCGGGCAGTGATTGGGCCTTCTATTGGTCAATGCTGTTTTGAGGTCGGTCCTGAAGTGGCCGATGTATTTGATTCTTCCCGGTCCATTCCTGGAAATGGTGACCGCCATATGTTGGATTTAAAGTCCGTTGTGAAAGACCAACTCATTGAGGCAGGCTTACAAAACAATAATATTCTTGTAGATAATCAATGCACATTTTGCGAAAAAGATAAATATTTTTCTTATCGGAGAGATGGGGATAAGGCAGGCCGTATGGTGGCGATTGCAGGTTGGTCAGAGACATCCTTTTGATTCAGTTCTTACCCTGATAAATTCTTCCCGCAATTATTAATTAGAAATGACATTAATCGACGCCATTATCCTCGGAGCCCTTCAAGGTATTACCGAATTTCTACCAATTAGCAGTTCTGGCCATTTGGTCTTGGGGCAGGCCCTACTTGGGATTGAAATCCCTGGGAATGCATTTGAAGTGGTGACCCATTTAGGTACACTGCTCAGCGTATTTTGTGTATTCTGGAAAGATATTTTTTCATTGATCACCAGCATCAATCAAAAAGAATCCCAAAAATATATTTTATATATTTTGATGGGAACTTTGCCCGCTGTCATTTTTGGATTGAGTGCCAAAACAACCATCGCAAATATATTTGATTCGGTTCAATTGGTTTCAGGGGCACTCATTTTTACAGGATTGGTCCTATTTTTTTCCAAACGATTGAAATCAGGATCAAAACCCATATCCTTGAAAAGTGGTATCATCATTGGATTGGCACAGGCCGTTGCGATTATCCCGGGCATTTCACGATCAGGAATGACCATAACTACAGCGATGGCTTTAGGTACCTCCGGAAAAGGGGCAGCTAAATTCTCATTTTTATTAGCCATCCCCGCCATTTCTGGCGCAGGACTTTTAACTGCGTTGGATACGTCATTTTCCGGAATATCTATTCCATCTATATCTTTGTTCGCCGCTTTTCTCAGCGCATTTATTGTGGGGTATGTTTCACTAAAATGGCTACTGGGAATGCTAGAAAGCGGTCGATTCCATTTATTTGGATACTATTGTATTTTCGTAGGTCTTATGACGATGATCGTGATGTAGTTATGGCTCGATTTAAATTAAAACTCACCCCATTTGACCATGCCCTTGATGGATTAAAATCAGACCATTTGGCATCCATTTATTTTTTAATGGGAGAAGATCAATTCCTCCAGCAATGGTTTGTACAAAAAGTCACGAAAGCCATGTTTAGAGAGGATCCTGCTGAAAAGATGGTTCTTTTGCCCGATGAATTGGGTTCGAAAGAAATAATTGATCACTTAAATGCAACAGACCTGTTTAATGCAAAAAAGTTATTTATTCTTAGAAATCCCAATGGGCTTAAAGGCAAAGCCCGGGATGAACTTGTTGATTATTGTAATGCACCAAACACGGGCAATACATTGATATTGGTTCATGATGAATATGGGGCAAAAAATAAAATGATGGAAGCCTTGGCAACTGCAGTGAATCCAATATCTTGCGCCACACCCTTTTCCAACGAAATGGTTAAATGGGCCAATGGATTCTTTAAAGAGAATGGTGTTTCAACCGTACCCAAATCAATGATTGATAATATGATAGAACTTGCGGGGGATTCGCTCAATCATTTAAAAAATGAAATTGATAAATTGGCCATTTCTATCGATGATAATACCAATTTGAATGATATTGATTTATCTCAATTTTCAGGGTGGAAACGGAAATTCCGTCAATATGAATTTTTCAATTATTTGGGGAATAGAAAATTAAAAGAATCACTAGAGTTGGGCCGTGCACTGGTGTCACAAGATACGACTATGATCAATTTACTTTACCCTTTAACCGAGTTTTTTCAAGAACTTTTATATTTAAAAATTTCTCCGGGAACAATTCCGACCTATAAGGGTTTTACTAGACTATCACCGAGTGTGAACAGGCAATTACCCAATTATGCAAACCATTATACAAGCAAAGAGATCACCCTTGCCATCAAGCGGTTGGGGCGGATTGATGCACAATTAAAGACGTCCCGGATTCAAGATGAATCAGCCATCACCGAATTTGTCTATGCAACCATTGCCAATGGATAATCAATTCCGATATACGGATGAGGAACTCATTGCCCGATTTCAGGAGGGCGATGAACAGGCCTATGTAGAATTGGTCAATCGCTACCGGGATCGGTTAATGACATTTGTATTTCGATTTGTGAATGATATGGAACAGGCCGAAGATATTGTCCAAGACGCGTTGCTCAAACTCTATACGCATAAACACTATTATAAGAATATTGCCAAATTTTCAACGTGGATGTATACGATTGCAGGCAATCTGGCGAAGACAGAATTACGAAAGAAAAAAAGTCATAAGACTACAAACTTAAGTCAAATGGGACCTGAAGATCGGGATTATGAACTTCCGGCGGTGGAACCGGACACAGATGAAGTGGCCCAAAGTGAGTACATTGAGAAGAAAATTCAAGCGGCCATCCAACAGCTCCCTCTTCATTTCAGGACGGTAACTATCTTAAGAGATATTCAGGAACTTTCTTACGAAGAGATTAGTAAGATAGTCGATGTTCCGCTGGGTACGGTTAAATCCCGAATCAACCGGGCACGTTTACAATTACAAAAAGATTTGAAAGATTTGAAATAGGAGAATATATATCGATGGATCGTTATCAATTTGAAGATGCCATTTCAGCTTATTTGGATAATGAGTTGAATTTATCAGATCGCCAGGCATTTGAATCATTTATGAATGCTAATCCGGATGCAAAAGCATTGGTGAATGATATTCGAGCAACTATGAAAGCTATAAAAGGTATGCCAAAAGTGAAGGCACCCAGTACGTTTATGCCGAATCTCTATAAACGAATTGAGTTTGAAAAAAATCGCCCGTCTAAAAAAAATATAGAAAAACCTTCAAGAACATTATTTGGTTTCACACCATTATATGCCGGTGTCATGACTGTATTGATTGCGTCTTTTATTACCGTAGGTGTGAATTTATGGCCTGATACGAACCCTAGTGGACAACAGATTCCTGCATTTACAGGGAATGTAACCAATCCACCTTCATCTCCAGCGGGGGTGCCGAATTCTAACCCAGCGCCAACATTTGTATCAAATGAAGCTGTTGCAGACACTGCGGATACCACCGTCGCCAAGAAGAAAAAATTTCAGTTGAATGATAAAGTGCAATTCGTGAAAGATCAGCGATAAAGTCACTTAAAAAATAAATTCAATTAAATCCCTGTAGTTGATGTATTTCACTTCAGGGATTTTTACTTTTTACCATGGATTTCCGCCGCCAAATCACTGCTGTCGCTCTATTTTTCTTAATTCTGTATCTATTCATGATGCCGAATCAGGATGCGCTTATCTTTTCAATTCTAAAAGGTATAGCCATTGGTGGATTAGCTATGGTGTTTATTACTTATGCTTTTCCCTCTATACTCAAATTCAATTCAGATGAAAACAATGATGAGGATAAGCAGAAAACTGCTGAATCAGAATTTGGTCTTTCCTCTGTTGTAAAATCTCATTATGAACGGCTGTTAACCCAAGTGGTAGACTTGGTGTCTGTGGTGAATCCTGCATATTCCACTGGGGTATATATGGTGGACAAAGAAGGGCAGGGCTATACGCGCCAGAATAGTTCTGAAAATGATTTGTCATCCTTTATCACAGAAAAAAACAGTATTGTTTCTGAAATCATTCATCAAAATAAACCGGTAATTTTAAAGAAAAATAAACATCATGAAGGATGGGCAGAAATATTAGGAGAAAGGTCGTGGCGGGGGAGTGAAACCATTTTAGGATTCCCCATTTCTTTTTCTGGGCATATTGTGGGTGCCATGTTGGTTTTTACGGATCATTTCTCTTCCATCAATGATCAAGACATACATATCATCGAAAAATTAGGTGAAATTATCACCCATGGTATGACAGATTTGGAACAAATGGAATCCCTCATGGTTGACAATTATTTCAATTCTAGGGTGACCAATTTATTTGATCAGCTTGAGGTGAAGTCAGATCAAAGTGAATTATTTGAATCTATTCGGGGATTATGCCGGGCTTTTTTCCAATACGATAAATTGACTATTACGATGGTGGACTCTGATCAATCAACGGCCAAAATCAAATTGGTAGATGGTCTTCATGATGATGCAGATGAGGGCCAATCTTTTAATATGATCAATACCCTTCATGGGTTAGCCGTTCAAGAGAATCGTATGATCCATTCTAACACATGGTTTGATGAATTTCCTGAAATGAATCGCTTCAATCCTAATGATCGGGATACATTTAATTTCATGTCTGTATTGAGTATACCCCTACGATCCAATGGGGAGGCAGTTGGGGCCATATCGTTAGAGCGCTTGAAATCCAAAAAATATACAGATACGGATGCACGGCTTTTTGAGCTTTTATGCGGGACAGTCAGCAGTATTTTGAATTGGCAGCAAGAATATAATCGCGTTCACGAGTCATCCATTCACGATGGATTAACGGGGTTGCTAAACCACAAAGCATTTTTGGATCGCTTTGAAGAAGAGGTGAGTCGTGCTGGACGATTCAACCATATGTTAGGGCTGGTTATTCTTGATTTGGATAAATTCAAATCCATTAATGATTCCTATGGTCATTTATACGGAGATTACGTTTTAGAAGAAGTCAGCAGTATTATTAAAGAGAACGTCCGTGCCATTGATGTGGTAGGCCGGTATGGTGGTGAAGAATTTGCCGTTCTCTTGGTCAATACAGATATTCAACAATGTATTCCACTGGCCGAACGGATTGTGAGGAAGATTAGTGAAAAAACATTTCTAAAAAATGGGATTGCTGTCAATGTAACCATCAGCGCCGGAATGGCAGGATTTCCTATCCATGCTGATCAAGTTCGAGAACTTATATCAAAGGCGGATAAAGCCATGTATGAGACAAAACGCATCGGCGGAAATAGTGTGACCATTTCGGAATAGGTAAAATACTGTAATTTTTATTCGGAACAAGCGAAGGATTAAAAGGGTTAGATTCTCGATAAGAAAACATTATGAATCAAATTAAATCACATTTTATACTATTGGGGACAATGGTTTTGATCGGATGTGGGTCATCGAAGCCGCAGGCCACTATAGATGCATCCACAATTGTACCTGAAGTCGTCAAAGAAGAAAAGGCACCAAACCCGGAAGGATTGCGCCATTTCATGGATGGTCAATTGCTCATGAATCAAGGTGATTTTGCCATGGCCATTATTGAGTTTCAGCAGGCTTTGAATTTGGATCCAAATGTGGGTGCTATCCACACAGCAATTGCGGAGTGTTATTGGAATTTGGGGAAACCAGAATTATCCGAAAAACATTTAACCATGGCCCTAAAAGCTGACCCCAATGATGAGCAGGCATTGCAAATGGTTGCGGATCAGTTCATTCTTCAGAAAAAATATGACGCAGCCCAAGGCCCTTTTGAGTCACTCCATAAATTAAATCCTGAAGATACGAGATATATTATTGCCTTAGCGGAATTGCAAAAAGTAAAACAGAATTATGCCGAGGCCATGAACCTATATCTGAAGGCATTTGAATTGGAGCCGGAGCGATTTGAGTTGTTGGAAACGGCTGGTCGGTTTGCCATTCGGGTTGGAGACGAAAAAAAAGCGAAAAATATTTTTAAAGATCTAACCATTTCAAATCCAAATGAATCTCATTATTTGGGACTCTTTATCGATTTGGTCTCAAGATTGAAATTATTTGATGAAGGTGAAACTCTGATTCATGAATTGAATCAAAAGCATGGTCCGGCTCCAGAGCGGAATGCCCAATTGGGATTATTATTATACCGCAAAGGGGACATAAAGCAAGCGTCAGATTTGCTTGAATCATCCATTGAACAAGCACCTAAAAATCCCAATTATTACTTTTCATTATTTGATATTTACATGGATAATCAGAAAATTATAAAAGCTGCCGAATTGGGAGATAAGTTAATCGCCAATTTCCCTGAAGACTGGCGGGGTTATTATAGCCGATCTTTGGTCTTTATGGATCAAAAAAATCCCCAAGCCGTAATTGATTTATTGGCTCCAGTTGCAGATCCATTTCAAAAAGTATTTTCTATTCAATATTTACTTGGGCTGAGCCATAATCAACTAAAGCAGTATCCATCCGCTGAAAAATATTATACACATGCCCTCACTCTTCGGCCAGAATCAAAAAACATAATGCACTCCTTGGCCATCCTTTATGATGAAATTGATCAATTTGATAAATCAGATAAAATCTATTTAAAACTCATTGATGCAGACAGTTCAGATTCTCAGGCCTTCAACAATTATGCCTATAGCTTGGTCGAGAGGAATGTAGAACTTAACCGCGCACTGAATTTTGCGAAAAAGGCCATTGCTCTGGAGCCGGAGAATGCATCATATTTAGATACGATTGGTTGGATATATTTTAAACTGGATGATTTGAAAAAGGCCAAATCCTACTTGGAAGCATCCGTGAAAATTGCAGATGATAACGCGGTAGTTCTTGAACACTTAGGTGATGTTTTTATGAAAGCGAATCAACCTTTGGATGCCAAAGAATTTTATAAGCGTGCTTTGGAATTGGATAGCAATAATGAACGGCTGAAAGACAAGGTTTCACTTGAATAAATTAGTTTCAATTACAGTAAGCACACTCATTTGTATGAGTTGTGCCACTGCTCCAAAACCTATATTAAAACCAGCATCTGAATCCATAGTCTATCCGGATTTGACTGCAAAACAGTTCTGCCGGGGCAAAGGATATATATTATCAGAAGGGGAAATAAAAGGTCGGCTCAATTTCACATTCACTGCATCACGAGATACAGCATACATTCAGTTTAAAGATTTGATTGGGCGAAAGGCGCTTTTTCTGGTTTTAAAAAATGAAGATATTGATGTGTGGGATATGAGAAACAATCGACGATATGATCAAGCTTCTATTTTGATTTCATTGCCATTTTTTGAAATGATAACACCACCAGAATTGCGAACATTTTTGTGGGGAGGTATTCCTTCATCATTTTCCGATCCAAATTTGATTAAGAATCAATCCGATAGAATTTCAGGCGGGATTCAATTTCGATCCAGTCAAACAGAATATGGTCCTTTGGTGGAACATGTATCATTCAAATTAAGTGACGAAAAACAAAAAATAGAATTGGTCTTGATGGATCGAGAATTTGATGTACAGTATCCCCATCTAATTCGTGATATTCCCGACACCGTCATCCCAATAAAGGTTAATTCATGAAAATTTCAGTTATTATTCCAGTTTACAATGAAGTGGATTCACTTCAAGAATTACATCATGAACTAACTCGTGTCCTCTCAGATTACATACCTTACGAAATATTATTCATTGATGATGGTTCCTCTGATGGGTCTGTGGAATTAATTAAGAGATTGAGCCAATCCGATTCGGCTGTGAATTTGATTGAATTCCATCGGAATTATGGTAAGTCGGCCGCCTTATCTGAAGGTTTCAAGTATGCCCAGGGTGATTATGTCGTCACCATGGATGCAGACCTACAAGACGATCCTGCTGAAATACCGAATTTAATTTTGAAATTGGAAGAAGGTTTTGATCTTGTGTCTGGTTGGAAAAAAGATCGGAGAGATCCTTTTTCAAAAACGATACCTTCAAAATTATTTAATTTTGTTACCCGATTAGTCACAGGTGTTAAAATCCATGATTTTAATTGCGGACTAAAAATTTATCGGAAAGCTGTCGTAAAGACATTAGAAATCTATGGTGGGCGACATCGTTATATCCCTGCATTGGCTGGTCAGAAGAAATTCAATGGT
>LSCF01000019.1 GCA_001577025.1 Fidelibacterota bacterium TCS55
AGCTGGTTGGTTGTATTTGGTTGACCATCACGGATTAGTCGTACTCGCCTACCCTTATGAAGAAAAAGGTCCTGGAGATTGGATGGGTAGAGAATTTTTTAGCGGCGGCCAAATGCCATCACATCATCTATTACTTTATTTTCAAGAACATCTAGGCATTGAAAAGACTTGGCGTGTTTCAGGAACCCATTACTCGAAAACGTCTCGAGCATGGCTAAACCAAATGGATAAAAACAAAAAGACAATTATTAAAATATTTTCAAAAACTTATGGAAAAGATAAATCAAAATTATGGTTTCAAAGATGGCGGATCTTTTTCATGGCGTGCGAGGAATTATTTGGCATGAAGGATGGTAAAGAGTGGGGAGTTTCACATTACTTATTTAAAAATACTAATACAGTGAACAGTTGAAATGTTGACGATAATTTTGATTTTTGTTTGCCATTGGTATATTGCACTCTTTTTTCAAACCTTTTTTCATCATCGATACGCATCCCATAAGATGTTTAAAATGAAGCCATTCACAGAAAAGGTATTCTACATGCTTACTTTTCTTTTTCAAGGCTCCTCATTTTTAAATCCCGCAGCTTATGCAGTAATGCATCGTAATCATCATACCCATGCCGATACTGAAAAGGATCCCCATTCACCACAATTTCACACAAACATTTTTGACTTTAATAAAAGGACATTTGTTGAATATCGAAAATTGGTTAACCAATTTTTAAATAATGAGATCACTTTAACTGATGTGCCCCGATGGCCGAGCTTAGAGCGGATTGCTGAATCATTATTCACAAGAACATTGTTCATATTGATTTACATCGGAATCTATGTTGCTTATGCACCCTCACCTTGGTTTTACTGTTTAATACCCCTTCATATATTCATGGGTCCCATACATGGATATATTGTTAATTGGTATGGCCATTCCTTAGGTTATAGAAACTTCAACGAAATGCCAGACAATTCAAAAAATACTCTGCCAATAGATTTACTTATGATGGGTGAACTTTACCAAAATAATCACCACAAAGCCCCACAAAAAAGAAACTTTGCAGTTCGTTGGTTTGAGCTAGATACGGGCTATCTCATTTCGGATATACTTTTAAAACTAAACCTGATTCAACTTCATAAGGCAAAATAATGATTAATATTCTCTTATCTTTTGGCCTATTCGCAATAGCACTGTTAATTGGATTTGCTGGGTCGCAAGGTGGACCGAATATCTTTGGCTATCCCGGTTTAATGCTGATCGCATCTGTTGGATTTTTTATTCATTGGCTCATCTTTATACCTTCGTACCTGTTAAAAACAGAAAAATATTATGACATAACTGGAACGATTGCTTATATGGCGATGACAGGGATTGCTGTGTTTAGCGCAAATGAACTACATCTGCAATCCCAGGTTGTTGCCGTATTAATTACTATTTGGGCGCTTAGGCTCGGTTTATTTTTACTTGTCCGGGTATTCCAAGTTGGTGAAGACAAGCGTTTCCATGGTGTCAAAACATCTTTTTCAAGATTTTTTGTTTGGTTCAGTATGTCCTCGCTATGGGTATTTTTAACTACGGCTAATGCTTTAACGCTCATTCTGGATAATAATCCACATCCAGGTGGAGGCTACTTTTTTAGCGGCTTGGCTATTTGGTTGATAGGTTTTGCTTTGGAAGTAACTGCTGATGAGCAAAAAAGACGCTTTCGAAAAAATCCCAGAAATAAAGGTCAGTTCATTAATTCTGGTCTCTGGTCAATTTCCCGCCATCCAAATTACTTAGGTGAAATTCTAATTTGGGTAGGAATGGCCGTTATATCTTTCCCGGTTTTGACAGGGTGGCAATACATAACCTTAATCTCACCATTGTTTGTTTTCTTACTACTTACTAGAGTAAGTGGAATCAACCTGCTTGAAGCAAGCTCTGACAAGAAATGGGGAGATTTAAAATCTTATCAGGAATACAAAGAAAAAACTCCAGTACTGATACCATTCATTAAATGAAAGGAGAAACTAATTATGAAGCGAAAAATTTTAGCTCTATTTACATTGATTGGCCTTGTAATGGCAATTGAAACTCCAGAATACACTGTTCGGGGGAGATATGGTAAGGTCGAGATTAGAGATTACAAGTCCATGGTGGTTGCAGTGACGCAAGTAAGCCAGCCTTACAGATCAGCATTAAGTGAAGGGTTCCGTAGGATTGCAAGCTATATATTTGGTGGCAATAATCAGAAAATGGAAATTGCCATGACCGCACCGGTTATCTCAACCCGACTAGACTCTGAAACGGAGGCTCATGAAGTACTATTTGTAATGCCAAAAAAACATCAGCTAAACAACTTACCTATACCAAACCTAGATAGTGTTCAATTGGAAGAATGGAAATTATCTAAAGTAGCTGCCATTTCTTTTGGTGGCTGGGCTACCGATAAACGGGCATCTCATTATGAACAGGAACTAAAGAAAAAAGTTCAAAAACTAGGTCTGGAAACATATGGAAAATACATGGTCGCACAATACAATTCACCATGGGCTATACCTCCATTCCGAAAAAATGAAATTTTAATCAGAATAAAAAGTAATTAAGAGCTAATGCATGGATGCAGAAATATAAGAGAAATTCATAGTAAAATTCGATATATAAGCTGTGATGGATGATGAAATTAATTTAATAATTAAAATATATTTCGAGTATAAATTCGCTCATAACGCTTTAGTATAAAATAGAAATATTCTTTAAATTTAACCGTGAAATTTATGAACTCAAAAGATGCGGCTCTCCTTATGGGAGTGAATGTTTCAACCATCAAAAGGTGGACTGATGCAAACCTTTTACCATGCTATCAAACACCAGGAGGTCACCGCAAGTTTACCTTAGCTCATATAAATAAATTTCTAAAGAAAAATAAAAATAAAATACAAAAAGTTAATCTGTTTGAATTAAAAGGATTGGCGGACAAAGAATTAATACATCATATTGAACATGTTGAATTCACCAAATTAATTCCAACCTTTTTTAAAGCTGCAATAGAAGCCGATCAGAATAAAATTAGCACCATTATTACCGGTCTATATTTAAAGGGTGTAGAGTTAGAAAATATTTATGATAATCTGGTTTTTCCTGTTATGCGTTCAATTGGAGAACTATGGGAAAAAGACAAACTGACTATACTAGAAGAACATCTTGCCAGTGAAGTCGTTCGTAAAGCGATATATGAACTTGGTGGATCATTGTCTATTGAAATATCAGATGATGCGATTTCAGCAATTTGTTTCAGCATTGCCGGGGATGAGCATGAATTGCCACTAATTATGGTAAAGCAAATTTTAGAATTAAATGGCATAAGAACATTTAATATGGGACGTAGCATACCAGTGAAGTCTATTTTCGATCTACTCGATAAGTTGAATCCTCAATATTTAATTATTTCAGCAAACTATCAAAGCAATAAGGGTGAAATAATTGAAGAAGTATATGAATTGATAAATCTCATTGACAATCGCAAGATCAAGTTATTTGTTGGTGGCAGTTTATCAGAGATGATTAAACATACATTTAAAGATAAGATAAGCATTATAGATAATATGCATGGGTTAATGCATAAATTGAATAAAGTTTAAATTTGCAAATTATTAAATGAAATTATTCAATATCCAATCAAAACAGATTGTTCAACGTCCATTAAAAGATGTTTTTGATTTTTTTTCAATGCCAGAGAATTTGGAAATAATCACGCCAAGGAATTTGGCATTCAGAATTTTGTCACCGAAGCCCCTAGTCATGAAGCAGGGTGCCGTGATTGACTATACAATTAAACTATTTAAGATCCCAATTCATTGGCGAACTCTAATTACATCATATGATCCACCCTTTATGTTTGTTGATGAGCAGATTAAAGGTCCTTATACATTTTGGCATCACACTCATACCTTCAAAGAGATTGATGAAGGTGTTGAAATAGAGGATAAAGTTATCTATGCAATACCTTTTGGTATAATTGGTAGGGCGCTGCATTTTTTATGGATTAGAAAAGACCTTAAAAATATTTTTGAATATAGAAAGAAAATTATTGAAAAGTTCTTTACAAAAGAAAATCAAGAGGTTCCTTTTCCCTCTTTAGATAAAGCGAGCGCAGAATGAAAGTAGCACTTTTTGGCGGGACAGGGTTTGTTGGTTCCTACATTATTGATGAGTTAATCTCCCAAGATTTTATTCCAAGGGTCCTTGTTAGGCATAGCAGTGAATCTAAAATTCTGAATATTGACAGTTGCGAAATTATAAATGGAGATATAAATGATGATTCAGCTATAAATGATACGATAAAAGGTTGCGAGGCAGTAATCTATAACATAGGTATCATTCGCCAGTTTGTAAGAAAAGGTATTACTTTTGAAAACCTACATTTTCATGGTGCTAAGCGGTGTATTGATGCAGCAAAAAAACTAGGTGTAAATCGTTTCATTCTCATGTCTGCCAATGGAGTTACTCATGATGGTACCGATTATCAAGCAACAAAAATGTTAGCAGAAGAATATCTTAAATGGGTGGATTTGGATTATACAATATTTAGACCGTCCTTAGTCTTTGGTGACCCTCGAGATGATCGGCCAGAGTTTTGTTCTCATTTAAAAAAATATATGCTAGGTCTACCTTTCCCTGCACCTAGTTTTCATAAAGGTCTCAATCCCTTTAATGGGGGAAAATTTGCACTTTCACCTATTCATGCGATGGATGTTGCTAAAATATTTGTTCATTCAATTAATGAAAAACAATCAATTAAAAAAACTTTTGCACTCGGTGGTGACGCCTATTACTGGAAGGATATTATAAAAATTATTTCGCGAGCATATGGGAAAAATAAATGGGCAGTTCCAGCACCAGTATTTCCAATAAAAATCATGGCGAGTTTTTTCGAAAATTTTCCATGGTTTCCAATTACAAAAGATCAGCTAACAATGTTGGTCGGGGGCAATGTGTGCGATTCTTCAGATGTATTCAAACTGTTCAATATTGAACCAATTCCTTTTAATTCAGAATCACTCTCTTACCTGAAAAATTAGAAAATTATTATGAAAGTTGTATTTAGCTTATCAGTCATTTTTATATTGGGCGTTATTTTTGCTAATAATAGATCAAAGAAACCTGAGATTAAGATTGGAGATAAAGCACCACAATTCACACTAGTATCAGATGAAAATAAGAAGGTTTCTCTAAGTGATTTTAAAGGCCAAAGAGTAGTGCTTTATTTTTTCCCCAAAGCAGATACCCCTGGATGAACTAAGGAGGCTTGCGGGTTCCGCAACATATTTGATGATTACAGAAAAGCGAAAATTGTGGTCTTGGGCGTTAGTTACGATTCACCAAAATCGCTGGATTCATTCAAGAAGAAGTATAGTCTTCCATTCATATTATTGTCCGATAAAAATAAGGAGGTTGCAAAAGCTTACGGGGCAGCTGGGGCGATGTGGCCGAAAAGAATTACCTTTTTGATTGACAAGGATGGTACTATTAAAAAGATTTACAAAAAAATTAATGTTAATACTCATGCAGCTGAAATACTTGATGACATCTCTTAGAAAATTAGCACTCTTGGCAACAATACCGGGAATTTTGATCTTTGCTCAGGATGAAGGTAATCAGGTCTTTGGTTTTATCTCAGACAGCACATCTGGAGAAGCACTGATTGGTGCCAATGTATTTATTCGTGAATCAGGTCAGGGGATGGCCACAGATAATAATGGTTATTATGTGCTTTCAGATATTAGTTCAAATGAAGTGACACTAGTTGTCTCATACATAGGTTATGAGCAGAATGAAAGACAGTTATCATTTACTGGAGACAGTTCACTAAATCTAGATATACTACTTGTCCCAAAATCAATTGAACTTGTGCAAATTGATGTTACTGCAGAAGGAATTGAAAGACTCAATAAAATTGAACCCAGTCGTATTACTATTTCCCCAAGGGTTCTTAAAGCGCAACCTTCTTTAGCAGAACCTGATATATTTAGGACTATTCAGTCACTACCAGGGGTCCTGACGACTTCAGAATTCAGTACTGGTCTTGTTATCAGAGGTGGGAATACGGATCAAAATCTCATCTTGCTGGACGGGATTACTGTATACAATCCATCACACCTTGGGGGTTTATTTTCAAATTTTATTGTCGATGCGGTCAAAGAGGCAGAGCTTATAAAGGGAGGGTATAATGCAGAATATGGTGGCCGTCTATCTGCTGTATTAGACATAAGAAGTAGAGAAGGTAATAGAAATAAATTCGAAGGCAGTACCAGTATTTCCGTTTTATCTGCCCAGACAACAATCGAGGGGCCATTTTTAAATGGAGCTTGGTTGCTGGCAGGAAGGCGCACATATTTTGACAAATTACTTCCTCTGGTGTCAGATTTTAACCTGCCCTACTATTTCTATGACTTTCAGGGGCATGTTTTTACTGATTTAAATGAAAAAGACAGAATTTCATTAAGTTTCTACAGTGGAATAGACGATCTTGAATATAATGACCTAGATTTAGATTCTGATTGGGGAAATCAAACGGTAAGTTTGGCATATCGTAAGATATTCAATGAAAAGATTATTGGGAATTTTCTAGCAGCAAATAGCCGTTTTTATACACGTTTTGGATTAGGCGGTGACGCGGGAATTAATGAATACAATCCGCTCAGAGATATTACATTAGCAGCTGACATTGCTTATTTCAAAAATCAAGACTTCAACATATTTTTTGGTACCGAACTTAAAAATCTTAGTATTAGATATAATTCAAAATTCAATGATGAGCTTCTTTTTAACTCTTTCACTACTCCAACCCAGACTGCGTTTTACACCAAATTAAAATATAAACCGAATTCACGTTTCATTATTGAACCTGGGGTTAGAATCAGTACATTTTCTAGTCACAGTAATGGACTCTATCCAGATCTTCGGCTCAGCACGAAATTTATTATTGATGAAAAAAGATTTATCAATTTTGCTGTGGGCAATTATCACCAATTTATTTCAACTTTTCAGGATGATTTCAATGCACAAATATTAGATAATTGGTTTGCAGTTGATGAGACGGGAGAGCCTTCGAGAGCAAATCAGGTTGTACTGGGGTACGAACAATTCATAGGTAGTGGCTTAAAATTGCAAGTTGAGGGCTACTATAAATCAATAACAGATATGTTAACCTATGAAGAGAAGAGGGCTACTTCAGATGGGGAAGTTCTAAGTGAAAGTTTACTCGACCTTCTGACTCCGGCTGATGGTTATGCTTATGGAGCTGAGTTATTTATGCAACAGTCTGTAGGTAAACTGACTGGATGGGCAGGCTATTCCTGGTCAGTCAGTAGGAAGAAAATGAACCAAAAAGAGTACTATACAAATTGGGATAGGACACATGTATTTAATATTTTGGCTAACTATACCTTCAGCCCCAGCTGGGAATTCAATTTAAAATTCACTCTCCAATCTGGACAGGCATTTACGCCCATAAATGGATATTTTTTAGAAAATCTACCTGGGCAGTCACAAGGAGGATACCGAACAATACCGGCAACAAGGAACGGAGGTCGATTCCCATCTTACCACCGCCTAGATCTTGGTGCAGTTTGGCATCGAAAGAAATATGATCTATTTTTTCAGGTCATTAATGTTTATAATCGAGAAAATGTTTTCACTTATACCTATCCACTAGGTAATACATACAATGGAGTCGACGATGATGGTGATTGGGATAGGAAAAAACATGATCTCAACGGTAATGAGAGACCAGATAGGGGTGAGCCGAATGTAGATGAAGCTGATGAAGGGCGTATCCAAAGGAATGCAGTTAGCCTTTTCCCTCTAATCCCCACCATTGGAATAAGCTGGAAATTTTAATGAATAAACACTTTATGCTACTGTTTTGTTTTCTGGCCATTAACTGTGACGGTTTTAATGACCCAGAATCCCCGTACGAAGAGAAATATGTTGTTTTTGGAAATATATCTGCTAATCAACCGATGATAAATGATACCATTTTTGTATCGAGAACTGCATCTTTAGATGAAATGGTAGACGCTGAAGATTTATGGGTCAGTGATGCTGAAGTAACTATATTTAATGATAATATAAGTGCAAAGGCTAGTCCAGTGATTGGAAGCGCTGGGCGATACCAGACAGATCCATCTGTGATCTTTATGTCTGGCGTAAAGTACCATTTAGAAGTAAATGTTAATGGAAAAATATTAACATCTGAAACTACCACGCCAAATACAATAGAAATTAGTGCTGACTCTGAGCTCAAAACATACACATGTAATGATGGTACAACCTTGCCCATTTCCATTATAAATGTTGATAACGTTGATGAGAATGGTAATCCCATTTTAGGAAAAGTAGATACTCTGCTTTATAATTATGGCCAATGCTTCACTGGCAGTTTTGCTTCCTATCCATTGTTCATGCTTGATTTTGTAGTCGATGATTCTTCTAAGCTAGTGAGGACAGTCACATATGCCATGGAAGCAGATCTTATGGGATTAGAACCCCTGGATGATGATGGAAACTTCATTGATTATAATTCAAATAAGAAACGTGATAGTACGTATATAAATTTAATTTATGATACAACGTTTGTGAACTTATTATGGAAAGAGCCCTATCTTCGTGATAATGAAAATAATCCTTATCGTGAGAACCCTTTTGTTTGGCCTGTTGAAAGGACACCCGTTAGAATGAGTTGGTTGTTTTTTAATTATTACGGGTTGCAACGGATAACAGTGAGTGCAACAGATCCTAATTACTACAATTATCTAAAAGGTGACCCTATAGGAAATAACATATATTCGCTTCCTGGATCAAATATCAATGGTGGGTATGGTCTTTTCTCTTCGAACACATCAAAAACATTTTTTGTTTATTTGAAAAGAGGCAAGGACTACAATTAAACTCTCTCTATCCTTTTCTATTTTAATTTTTTTCGCCTGTTCAAACAACCAGGCCACAAACCCTAAAGGTTTAAAAACTGAAAATATCATATTGATTACGCTCGATGGTGTACGTTGGCAAGAGGTTTTTAAAGGTGCCGATAAAACCATAATAACCAATAATATCAACGAAGATGGGACGATAGAAGAGATTGAAGAAAAATATTGGTCTGATGATGAGAAGTTGAGACGAGAAAAATTACTCCCATTTTTTTGGAAGACAATTGAAGAGCAGGGTCAATTATATGGGAATAAAGAACGGGGCAGTGTAATGCGCTTGACTAACCCTTATTTTTTTTCTTATCCTGGGTATAATGAGCTATTGGTTGGTTTCAGTGATGATAGTATAAATAGCAATGAAAAGACATTTAATCCCAATACTAACGTTCTTGAATACATGAATCAACAGACGGGTTTTAAAGGCCAGGTAGCAGCCTTTGCATCTTGGGATGTGTTTGATTGGATTATAAATAAAGATCGAAATGATTTTATCATCAATTCTGGTGCATATCCATATGAAGATAGTGTTTTGACACAAAAGCAGAAGTGGATGAATTCATTTGTATCCCATATGCCTTATGAAGGGTATGGGCTGGGTGTTCGATGGGATGCATTGACACACGAATATGCTTTCGATTATTTAAAATATCGAAAACCTCGGTTGCTCTATATTGCCTATGATGAGACGGATGAATATGCACATCAACTAAAATATGATCTGTATTTAAAGATGATTCACAGGTCAGATGAATATATCGGTAGAATATGGAAATGGCTGCAATCAAATGATATGTATCGAAATAAGACTACTCTAATTATAACAACAGATCACGGTCGAGGTGAGGCTGAAAAAGATGGATGGGGGTCTCATGGGCAGACTGTCCCCGGCGCACAATTCGTTTGGACTGCTATTCTTGGACCCGATACTCCACAGATGGGAGAAGTGACATATACAGATACAATTGCAACAAATCAAATTGCAGCAACCATTGCTCACTTATTTGGTTATGATTATAAATCTAATCGGGAAACAGGTGAAGTCATTCAATTAATGGTGGCGAAAAAATAATAATAATATTTTCACCCGTTTCGAGATTTACAGTTTTTGTTGTTTGGTGGATTGATACTAAGTGGTCAATAGGAACTCATTATAGTCTTTATTTTGGCAATTGAAAAACATCCTCAACTTTACAATTAAGAGTTTTTGCAATTTTCAAAGATAGAACCGTAGAAGGAACATAGACTCCATTTTCTATTGCGTTGATACTTACTCTTGATACATTAGCACTTTCAGAAAGTTCTTGTTGAGTTATGCCAGCAGCCATTCTGAGTTTTTCTAGATTATTTGAAAGTTTTTTATGGTTTTTGCCCACTTTTTAATTCTCTTCGAATTTTTCAACTGCGTTGGTTAATTCTTCGCTCGTATTTGGATAGAGATATCCAGCAATTATACTACCTATCCCTATGGTACCAACCAATAACCCTATACCTTCGAAAAAGTCCCCCATCGATACAAAACCAAAAATATATATACCTATCCCCACAAAAGTAGTGATTACTCCACCTCTGCGGTAATCTATTGGCTCTTTTTTTCGTTCATCCAAAATATGAAGAAATTCCTCTGCTTTAGATGGGTCATCCATATGCTTAGCTATCTCTATAATGGTTTTATTTTTATTTTTTTGCTCATGATAAAGCCAAATAAATGTCGATAATGGAATGATTATTCCAGCTAGAATGCCAAAAATTGGAATTAATTCAGTCATAAAATCTCCTTAATTAATGTAAAGTATACCTTACATATTAAGGATGTAAAGTAAACTTTACAACACAAAAATTTAAATCACTTTAATTTTGAATATTTTTAAATGAAAACGAATATAATTATAATTTTTTAGTAGGAGAAACCCTGTCTCATTTATTCGTGATTGGGCCTTTTGTTTTTATGGGGTACCCACCCCATGGACCCATACCAATTGTCCACCCAAATAAGCTGTAAATGATACAAACATCACAAGCAGAACCAAAAATGCCATGGCAAGTTTATCGATACGACGATCATCCATTCTTTTAAAAAATAAATACACCCATCCGATGCAAATGATGATAGAACCCCATGTAACAATGTTTCCCATCAATTCGTGACGGCTCATCATTTCTATTACTGCAGTGGGGTAGCCGGTTTCGCCTGCTTTTGTCAATTCCCATTCACCAGTAATGGATGCAAAAATAGAAGACAGGGCCGCCAATCCAAGTAGCCACATGCCCACAACACGGCAAATCCAATTATGTCGCCATAAATGAATGGCATGGAGAATCATTGCTCCATACAAAAGTGCGATAGGGAAATGAACGAGGGCGGGGTGAAGGGGAAAATTCATGGTATAAATTAAAACAAAAAACCCCGCAATTCTGCGGGGTTTCTATTTGTAGCCCGTAGGAGAATCGAACTCCTGTTGCCAGGATGAAAACCTGGAGTCCTAACCACTAGACGAACGGGCCAATTTGTACTATTCTTTCAAAGAAGCGGTGGCGAAATTATGTGGTTTGATTGGAATACGCCAAACCAATTTTCTCAATTTTCAGATATGTCTAAAATATCCAGCAATTCCCCGCGCTGATGCAGTTCCATTGTAATATCCGCACCGCCAATGAGTTTCCCTTTGACAAATAGTTGGGGAATGGTGGGCCACCCTGATTGCTCAGAAAGCCTAACCCGAATTTCTGGATCTTCTAGAACATTCACATCTTTATACGCCACGCCGTAATGATTCAAAATTTGTACTACTTGGTTTGAGAATCCGCACATGGGCATATCTTTTGTACCTTTCATGTAAAGGATAATGAGATTGGAGGCGATATCATTTTTGATTTGTTCTGATAAGGTCATTATGATTCCTATGAATTTTGTTTTTCCCATTGCTGGGGTGAATATGTTTTAAGCTGCAGTGCATGAATCTCCCGAGTCATATGATCGCCCACAGCTTTATAAACTACTTGGTGCTGTTCCACCAAGTTTAGGCCATCAAAAGAGTCGCTGATTACGACAGCACTAAAATGGTCCTTTGTACCGGTGGTATCCACCACTTCAACCTTTGCATCGGGTATGCCCGATTCGATTAATGCTTTAACTGCGTCTGGTTCCATTAAAATGAGTCCGAATATGGGTGCCGAAATTACGATTATACAGCCTATTAATTCTGAAAATTATACGAGTTTTAACACATCAAGAAAACTATGGTACATTAGAAGATGTTTTACCATTTATTTGTGAACACGGTACTTCCGTATTTCTCCAATATTCCTCAATTTCACATCCAACAATTGAGGAATTAATGAAACTTTATAGTTGGAATGTGAACGGCATCCGTGCTGCAGAAAAAAAAGGATTTTTAGATTGGCTGGAAGAAACCCAGCCCGATGTTCTTTGCCTTCAGGAGACTAAAGCCAATGTAGATCAGTTAGGATCGTCTTTAATTCGAGATCATGGCTACCATACTTATTGGCATTCGGCAGAAAAAAAGGGTTATAGCGGTGTAGCCACATTTTGTAAGGATGAACCTCACGATGTGCAGGAAGGCTTAGGTATCGATCGATTCGATGCAGAAGGTCGCGTCCTCGTTACGGAACATGATAATTTTTTACTCTATAATATTTATTTCCCCAACGGACAGAAGGATGATATTCGTCTCCAATACAAGCTCGATTTTTATGATGAACTACTCCCTATCATTAATGAACAGGTAGATAATGGCATGAATGTGGCGGTGGCCGGGGACTGGAATACAGCCCACCATCCCATTGATTTGGCTCGACCCAAGGACAATGTAAAGACATCTGGGTTTATGCCGATTGAACGGGAAAAATTGGATGTGTATCAATCCCATGGATGGGTAGATTCATTTCGCCATTTTCATGATGAAGGTGATCGCTACTCTTGGTGGACGTATAGATTTGGTGCACGGGAAAGAAATGTGGGCTGGCGTATTGATTATTTTTGGGTGAATGAAGGATTTGTTGAGCAACTGGAAGATGCAGATATTCATGATGACATTATGGGATCAGATCATTGTCCTGTATCACTCATAATTAAAGGACAGGGGCTCTAATGCAGAAATCAGACATCGTAAAAGGTTGGATCAATCGCTATACCGGTACTGCATCAGAAGATTTTGGAGATTGGATTCTTCTTACCAATTTTCAAAATTATGTAGAAAAATTTGCCGAAAAATATGGTGTAGAGGTAAAAGGCCGAGGTGGACCCATGACATCTGCCACCAATAGAGATGGGGTCAGTATTATTAATTTTGGCATTGGCAGTGCCAATGCAGCCACCGTTATGGATCTCCTTTCTAGTGTAGTGCCGAAAGGTGTTTTATTTTTGGGTAAATGCGGCGGATTGAAACATTCCACTGAGATTGGCCATTTTATTCTTCCCAGTGCTGCCATCCGGGGTGAGGGAACGGGGGATGATTATTTCCCAAAAGAAGTCCCCGCCATGCCGTCATTCAAAATCCATAAACATGTGTCGGAATTATTGGTGGATAAAGATTTAGAATACCGAACTGGCGTCATTTATACCACAAACCGCCGAGTGTGGGAACATGATGACGAATTTAAAAATTATCTTAAACAGATTCGTGTCCTTGGGATCGATATGGAAACAGCTACATTATTCTTAGTGGGCTTTGCCAATGGTATTGATCGGGGCGCTTTATTGCTTGTGTCTGATGTACCCATGACGCCGGAGGGAATTAAAACGGAAGAATCGGACAAAGAAGTGACTAAAAAGTGGGTGGATCTCCATTTAGATATCGGTATGGAAGCCATGGCATCTATCGGTAAAGAAATGGAACAGATTAAACATTTTAAATATTAATAGTGTTAAAGTGTGAGGTGTTAACGTGTTAACGTGAACACTCGAAGACCTGAACACTATTACACTTTACTCGATCATCAAATCCACAGCGATTGCATCGGTATAGCTAAAGCCTTCTGTGGTCAATTTTAATCTGTCTTTTTCTGTTATAAAATATGCTCCCCATTTCGACTCATTGTCTTGAATGGATTGACGGACCGCATCACGATGCATATCCGGAATATTTTTCAGATCGATGCCATCTTTGATTCGTAATCCAAAACCAACCATTTCATTGGTTCTGTCTTTATCCGATAATTCGTAATCGTCCTGGCGCGGCAATTTGCTGTCGCCTAGTTGTTTAATATAACCATCCAAATTTCGAATGTTAGAGAATCGATTTTTCCCGTCAAATCCATGGGCCGATGGACCGAATGCCAAGTATGGATGAATTTTCCAATAGTGAAGATTATGCCTACAGGGTAATTCGGGTTTAGACCAATTGGAAATCTCATATTGTGCGTACCCATTTTTCTCCAGAGTAGATTGGGTCCATTGGTATAGTTCAGCACTTTGATCATCAGAGGGCATGGTCACCTTTCCTCGATTCACGTATTGAAAAAGCTGCGTCCCTTCTTCGACCGTCAATGAATAACATGAAAGATGCTCTGGTTTCAAATCGACGATTTGTTGAAGATCCCGTTTCCAAATATCCATCTTTTGATTGGGAATATTAAAAATGAGGTCGCAGTTAATATTGTCAAATCCCGCCTGTCGAACTGCATCAAATGTATTGAACACTTCATCCGGACCATGAATCCGTGTTAAGAACTGAAGCAAAGCCGGTTCGAGAGATTGAACGCCCATGGAAATCCGATTTACACCCAATTCGCGGTAGGCCTTCAAGTGATCAGCCGGCGCTTCGCCAGGATTGGCCTCCATGGTAAATTCAGAAACGTTGGCAATATCAAATTTGTCGGTTAAGGCGCGAATTAAATTTTTCAATTGATGGGGCGGGGTCAGGCTCGGTGTGCCGCCGCCGATGAAAATAGTATCAATGTCCCAATGGGTCGTATCCGTTGAACACAATTCAATTTCTTTTAGAAGCGCCTCAAAGTAGGCGGGGATGGCATCATCTCTATCCGCCACAGAATAAAAGTCACAATACATGCACTTGACCCGGCAAAAGGGCATGTGGATGTAAATGCCGGCTTTGGGCATATCAGAAATAATTAATCGGCGAGACTGTGGAGGTCATCCCGAATCAGGATGAGAATGGCAGACTGAGGCATAATGAGGTAATCTTCATTTTCAATTTTAACCTCAATGGATGCTTTATTCACGAACAGGGCCATATCGCCCACTTCTGCCTGGGGCGGAATATATTTCACCGAACCGCCGTCATTGGTTGACCAGGGCTCATCTAGATTTTCTTCAGGATTTCCCAAAGGGATGCCCGGGCCCACTTCAACCACAATACCGCTGAGCACTTCCTGCTTCTCCACCACGCTGGGGGGTAAATACAACCCTGCTTTGGATTTCTTCTCACCTTTATCCGGGCGGATCAATACCCGATCGCCCACCACAAGGATCTGTTTATTTTTATTTCGCATGATAGAAATTAGGGGTATTTAATAAGCCTAATCAAGAATGATGAAACAATTGGGAATTGTGTAAATAGTGTCAGAAATTTACCAAATGAATGTTAAAGTGAAGAATGTCAAAACAAGCGCAGAAAAGTCTTCTGTAATATCAATTCGTAAAGATGTTTTCATCAAAGGTATGAATATTCCTAAAAGTTTGGAAATTGATGATAATGAAGATGATGCACATTACGTTCTTGCTTATTTGGGTAATACTCCTGTGGGCACTGCACGTTGGCGGAGAACGGATGAAGGTATAAAATTTGAACGTTTTGCTGTATTGGATGGTTTCAGATTGCTTGGAATTGGCCGAAAAATGACTGAATTTATTTTAGGTCAAATACCAAAAGGTGAACATATCTACCTGAATAGTCAGGATACAGCAATTGAATTTTATAAAAATATAGGTTTTAAATCAGTTGGGCCTATGTTTGAAGAGGTAGGAATCCCGCATCAAAAAATGATTTACATAAGAGGAGAATAAAAAAAGGAGTCGTTTTTCTGTCTTAAATTTCCACTTATATTCCCTCTGAATACTTTCATTCAAAAGATAAAGAATTAAACACAATGTCTGGCTCAGTCTATAGGCGCATGGGACGGCTCCTATTCCGTTTTTGGCCCTATATCATCATATCATCTCTGTCGGCAATCATCTTTGTATTGCTGAACAGTACATCCATGTGGCTGGTGGCGTCGTTGATCAATAATGTGCTTCAGGATTTTGACAAAATAGTCCAATCTCAGATGGAATGGGCCAATAAGACGACGCTGACACCCAATGAGCAATTGAAATATTGGACCAAAGTGCTCATTCTAAGGGACACGCCGGCGGAGTCATTAAAAGTATTATGCATGACCTTATTGGCGGTTTTCTTTACCAAAAATATTTTTCTTTATACGAAAAATATCCTTTTGCGTGTGGTGGAATTAAAATTGGTGAAAGACATTCGGGATCGTTTATATAAACACATCCAAACACTGTCTTTGGGCTATTTTCATAAACGGAAAACCGGTTCCATTACATCTATTGTTATGAATGATGTGGAGCAGCTTCAGGTCGCCCTTGCGGTGGTCTTTCAGCGTCTCTTTGTAGAGCCCATCAATATCCTTACGTTCGTCACACTACTATTCATTATCAGTTGGAAACTGGCCCTCATCGCCATTGTTATTATACCATTAGCAGGGATTGCCATTATCAGTATTGGTAGGAGTATCCGTCGAAAATCAAGGCGGACCCAATCCAAAATTGCGGAAATTATGCAAATTTTGACGGAGACCCTTTCATCCATTCGCATAGTGAAAGCATTTGTGAATGAAAAAGAGGAAGTGAAAAAATTCACCGGCGAAAGTCAGCATTATTTCAAATTGCTTTTAAAACGGGCAAGGCTTGATCTCATCTCTGCACCAGTGACTGAAAGCTTTGGCGTCATTATTGGGGTCGTCCTCCTTTGGTACGGAGGGATGGAAGTATTGTCCAATCAAGGCGTCAGCGCTGAAGATTTTATCCGATTTATTGTGATTTTGTTTTCCATACTCGGCCCAATTAAACAGATGAGCAATGTGAATCTGCGGATTCAGGTGGGGGCAGCATCAGCCGAACGCATATTTGAATTATTAGATACACCACCGGAAATTGTAGAAAAAGATGATGCAGTCGATTTGGGAGAATTTAAAAAAGCCATTGAATTTGATCTTGTTCATTTTGAATACAATGATGGGGATGAACTGGTATTGGATGAATTGAGTTTTACCATTAATAAAGGGGAAGTGGTGGCCATGGTGGGTCCTAGTGGATCGGGTAAATCCACCATCGCTGATCTTATTCCCCGGTTTTATGATGTATCTACCGGTTCCATAAAAATTGATGGTCATGATCTTCGAGATGCCACCTTGGCCTCCATCCGTGGCCATATGGGTATTGTGACTCAAGAAGTGATTTTATTCAACGATACGATCCGGAATAATATTGCATATGCCCAACCCAACGTGAGTGATGAAGCCATTCGAAAGGCCGCCGAAGCTGCCAATGCATTAGAATTCATTGAACAAACTCCCAATGGGTTTGATACATTGATAGGCGAAAGAGGAGTGAACCTATCAGGCGGACAAAAACAACGGTTGGCCATTGCCCGCGCATTATTAAAAAATCCGCCCATCCTCATTTTGGATGAAGCCACATCTGCATTGGATACAGAATCAGAAAAGAAAGTGCAGAAGGCCATCGAAACATTAATGAAAGACCGGACTGCATTGGTCATTGCTCATCGTTTATCCACAGTCCAGAATGCAGATAAAATTGTGGTGATTGAACAAGGCCGTGTTGTCGAAACGGGCACACATAGTGAATTATATGAAAAGGGCGGTTTGTACAGACGCCTTTATGATATCCAATTTGATTAAGGCCCATGGCCAAAAAATTAAATATATTTTTTAGCAATTCGATTTCTTCCCATAAATGGGGTGGGGGTGAAAAATGGATGGTCACTGCTGCAAAAGGGTTGAGCGATAGAGGCCACCACGTCATGGTTTCGGGGAAAGGGAATTCAATCTTTCTATCCAATGCCCGGGATAAAGGATTAAATATTATTCCATTAAATTTTTTCGAAGACTACAGTCCATTTAAGATTTGGCATACAAAACAAATACTCCAGCGGGAACAGGTGGATGTAATTGTGCTGAATTTAAAAAAGGATATCCGTGTGGCGGGGATTGCAGCCCGAATGGCCAATGTTCCTGTAATCATTGCCCGGAACGGCATCCAGCTTTTCAGGGATATTTGGAAGCATAAAAAAACAGCAGGATTGGTGGATGGCATTATTACCAACACCAAATCGATTCGGGATACATATAATCAATTCCCGTGGATGGATGGGGAAAAGACGAAAGTCATTTATAATGGTATCAGCCTAAATGGTGCCGTTGCGCCCATGAATATTCATAAAATATGGAATATTCCTGAAGACCATTTGATTATTGTAGCAGCAGGTCGACTCACCATCCAAAAGGGATTTGACCTTTTAATTGAAGCTGTCAATCAATTAAAAGATAATGAAGTACCATTTTCTGTTCTCATTGCGGGGACTGGAAAAGAACGAAATAAACTCAAACGCCAGATAGAAAAGAATGAACTTGGGCACCGAATTAAACTAATCGGATTTCAGCATGAATTATCGCGAGTAATTCAAGCAGCTGATTTTGTTATCATGCCTTCCCGTCATGAAGGGATGCCCAATGTAGCCATGGAAAGTATGGCTTTAGGAAAACCTGTATTCGCATCCAATGTGAATGGTGTCCCAGAATTGATTCAGCATCGGCAATCAGGATATATTATTGAAAAACTTACGGTGGATCAAATTGCATCCGCCATTCGATTTGGTCTCGAACATCATGAGAACGAAGAAATTAAACATTGGGGAATAGAAGCGAAAAACCAAATTGCAAACCATTTTACATTGAATAGTATGCTCGATCAATTAGAATCCTATTTTTATACCCATATGAATCAGCCGCATCGTTAGGGTTTGTCGTGAAAAAAGTACTTTTCGAAAATCATCATCTCTATTATTTACCCAATTTTATTCCCATTATAGAAGAGATGAATCGGCGGGGTGGCTATGAAATTTTTTCCTCTATTCCGGCCCACATGCCCCAATCTGAACAGTCTACATTTTTTAATGGGTGTGATGCTCTCGGGATAGAAACTATCCGAAGTGACGATGAGCAAAATCGAATTCAATCCATTCGTGAAAAGTCCTTTGACGTTGTCATAGTCGGGAATGTGGGACAATTGAATGAAATTGTTACCACTTCTACCCTTGCAGTAATGGTCTATCACGGCATTGGATTAAAACAATCCTATTACAATGATATTGATCCGCGGATTGATTTAAGAGCGGTGGAATCAGAATCTAGGCTAGCTGAATTAAAATCTCATGGTCATTCCAACTTGACCCTCACGGGATTTACAAAATGCGACCCTTTAGTTTTAGACGAAAATGAAATCAAACTAAATACCATTGGCTTAAACCCCAATCAAAAGACAGTTTTGTATGCGCCGAGTTTCTATCCCACTTCTTTGGATCAGTTTTTGCCCATCCTTGGGAAACTCAGTTATGAGACCAATATCATCGTAAAGCTCCACAATTTTAGCTGGTATCAGAATCGATATTTATATCAAAGTAAGGCCGTACAAAAGTTGGCAGATGAATTTGAACATATTTATTTGGCACCCCCATCCGAATACAATATTATTCCTTATTATAAAATGGCGGATATGTTGGTTTCGGATATTTCATCTACCATGTTTGAATACCTTTATTTAGATCGCCCCATCATTATGGCCACTTGTTTTAACCTCCGATTAAAGCACCGTATTCTTCATAAACGCTTTTTGAAGAAGATGGATTTAAGACGAATGGAAAATGTGGATTTTGTCTTTCAACTGGATCATCCTGATGATTTACCTACACTGGTTTACCATGGCTTGGAGTATCCTAACGATTTGAGTGAAGAACGGCAAGCGGCCCAAACCGAATATTTACATCGTACGGATGGGAAGGCATCCCATCGATTGGTGGATGCGATTGAATCTAAATTGGAAGGTCGCCCTTGAGGATTGGTGTATTCTGTCCGAATTGGGTTGGGGATGGTGTCATGGCTTTACCTTTTTTTAACCAACTCAGAACAGATAATCCGAATGCGGTTATTTTGGCCATTTGCAAATCCTGGGTAGCACCGATATTTCAGCACCATTCAACCATTGATGAAATCGTCTCTTTTCAACAAAAGGATTTATCCGGTTTACGGGCCACCCGAAATATAGGTCGAAGCCTGAGTGCTTTAGATTTGGATCAATTCTATCTATTATCTGACTCATACCGAGCCGCATTCTTGGCCAAACATTCTGAAACACCAAGACGAATTGGATATAAAAGCCAAGGTCGCTCTCCATTAATAACCCATGCAGTAAAAAAGCCAAAAGGGAGAATTCATCGTTCTCAATATTATTTAAATTTATTGGATAAAGATTTTCAAGGCGATACGCCTAAAAGTGGGAAAGGTATTCACATTTCTTCTGACGAATCTCAGTGGGCAAATGATGAATTATTACAATTAGATATGGTGGATGCCATTGCATTTTTTCCATTCAGTGTTGCATCTTCACGGACCATCCCTCAACGCCTCGCAATGGAAATTTTAGAAAAGGCCACCAATCCAATTTTAATATTTGGTGGGAAAGGCGATCAAACCGATGGGGTGATTATCCAGGATGCGTCTCAGGGTATTAATGTTCGATCAGTAGCCGGACAATATTCCCTCCGGGAAAGTATGGCACTCATTTCCCAATGTAAGGGCGCCATTGCAGTTGATAGTGGATTAGGCCATATTTCTGCAAATTTAGGTGTACCGACTGTTTCTCTCTTTGGGGCAGGCGACCCCAATAACACAAGCCCCATCGGGCCAAAAACGAGTGTGGTGAATGAACAGGTTCACTGCAGCCCTTGTTTAAGAAATGCATGTCACAATCGAAATGAGCCCCTACTCTGCTTAGAAAAGATCGAGCCTGATTCAGTTTGGAGTGCTCTGAGAGGACTTTAATTTTGGTCGGAATAATGGCCTAAATTGGTCTCTGCTTTTTTAAGGAGACTTTGTTTGACTTGTATAAATTGAGATGATGTATCAGAAGGGATAGGTTCATCCAGAATGGTTTCCAATAATCCTGATTCAATTTTATCACCGGCTAATCGAAATTCCATTTTCCAATCCTTATCTGCAATCATGAATTTTTTGGGTCGTGTGGTCACTACACATTCTTGTACCAAAGCAAAATCCTGATTGGCATCATAGTCCAATAAAGATTTCCCCGATAAATATTGATCGTAAGGCTCTGACACATCCATATAATCCAAAATGGTGGGCATAATATCGGCATGACTGGTGATATTATAGTTGGGCACGGATGTGCCGGGGATGTGCATGGCAAATGGGGTAGAGGCCTGCACATTCTTAAATGAGTATGAGTGGGCAAATCGTCCGAATTCGTTGAACTCTTCACCATGATCACCGGTCACAACCAAAATCGTATTCTCCCATTGACCACTGGCTTTGATTTCTGCTACAATTTTTCCAATGAGATTGTCCACATAATGGGCAGCATTTTTATATCGGTTGAAAACTAAATCTGATTCCTGCTGTAAACCCTTTTCATATATCTGATAATGGCGTTTGATATAGGGTTCAAATTTTCCAAATGATTCAGGGAAGTAATAATTAAAATGGGTGGAGTAGAACCAAAGATAGCTTAGACTGGGACTATCCTTTTCTTCACTGGTAAAATTGGCTAAAAATTCGTCCACCATCATTTCATCCCATTTGTAGAGATTACTTCGTTTTACCATGGGGTGACCCAATCCGCCCCCATATCCCGTAAACTTATAAACCTCATCAAAAGCATCCGTGAAGATATGTTTATCCATGTCGGAGTATCCCAACTCTGTGGTGGTGTAAACATCCATTTCATAATCCAGTTGATCGAATACAGAGAGGGCTGAGGGTTGTAATTCCTTTTTGTAAGAAGGATACCAATAGAATGGGGTGAGGCCAGTGAGTACGCCAAATGTCCCATTCCCAGTGCAGTTACTATTGCTGAAATGCTGCTGACTAGAAATCCACTCTTGACTGAATTCATGAAGGTTAGGCATAATCTCCGGATCATTCATATCTGAACGAAGGGATTCAAATACTAGAAAGACCACATTTACATCATCCTTTTTGGCCGTGACTTGCCTTACATTTTCTTCCAGTGCTGAATGGGCGGAAAAAAAGTCATTTTCAAAATCTGCATTGATTTTGGCTGCTTCTTTTTCCGCTTCTGTGGGCGGTTTTAAAATGGGCGTCCACACTTTACTCATACGAAGAGGGGTGTAGGATGGGACTGAATTCCAATTGTCGTTGGTGGCTTGTCTATCCGTATAATGAAAATAGGAGAACATTAATTTCTCGATGACGGATATATATATGAGAACTTTAAATCCAATTTTCACATTGTTGGTAAAAACTTGGGGAATTGAATCCAATTTATTTTCATAAATCCAGTTAGAAGTAAATAGAGCGCCCACTACCCAAGCCATGATGCCTACAAAACGAAAGACGAGCCCGAGGATGTCAGATGTCTGTACACCCATATCCTGCATGACGCCCGGTTCAAACAATAAACCGAACAATTGCAGATTGAAATGATCCCGATAAATGGACAGAATCTTTTCGTCTATCACGGTCGAGAAATAAATAAGCCCAAGCAGAATGACGGCCAGATAGCGAAATGCATATTCATTGGATTTGAATATTATGGCAATCCCTTTGGTCACTGTTTTTGTAATTAATATGAGAAAAAATGGTGTATTTACAGTCATGAAGAAAAGAAATAACCCCATGTCATTTTGACTCAAGTATAGGGTCGAATTGAATATATAAACCAATAGGGCCAGTCCGTTGAGGATGTAAAATATGGTTAGTCGTGTCATGATGTACTTTGGATTATTCCGTGAAAACTAGGTGGTGAAATTAACGTGATAATTTATTTTTCATCACAAGAACTATCAGGAGTAATTTTGCCCCCTATGAAAGCAGTAATTCTAGCCGCAGGCGTATCTCGTCGATTGTATCCCTTAACGTATGATACCCCCAAATGTCTCATGGATGTGGGTGGGAAGCCCATTATTAATCGTCAGCTCGAAGCCATTCAGTCCGCAGGGATCACCGATTTGATTATGGTGGTGGGATATTACCGGGAAGCGATTATGAACCACGTGCAATCTAATTTTCCTGAATTGAATTTTGAATTTGTCATTAACCACCACTATTTTGAAACCAATACCGCTTATTCGCTCAGACTCTGCAACCCATCTTTGGATGGGGGATCATTTATTTTGATGAATGCAGATGTACTCTATCCCAACGAGGTATTAAAGCGAATAATTCAATCGAGCCATGATTCAGCATTGGCTGTTGAAATTAAACCATGCGGCCGCGAAGAGGTGAAAGTAATTGAAGGAGATGACAATCGATTGGTAGCCATTGGGAAAGAATTAATTGAATCCAATTCTCTCGGTGAATTTATTGGTGTAGCCAAATTCTCACCGGACTTTTCAAAAGCATTCATGGGTTCATTAGGTCGGCTGATAGAAGCCGGCGGAAATGCAGATTATTTTGAAGCGGCAATCCATCCTCTCATGGCTGATTATCCTGTTTATTACGAAGACGTATCAGATTTGCCTTGTATTGAAATTGATTTTATTGAGGATCTGGAAAAGGCCCGTGAATTGGTCCAATCGAATTGGTTCAATTAATATATTGTGTTCCCTGATCATCTGATCATTGATTTCGATAGTACCTTTATTACCAAAGAATCTCTGGACGAATTGGCATGTTTTTCGCTAGGGGAGCATCCTGAAAAGAAAGGTCGGCTTGAGAAAATCAGATCCCTCACTGAGGCGGGAATGGTGGGTGAAATTACTTTTGATGAATCTTTGTCCCAGCGAATGGCCCTTTTGGATGCAGATCGAAGGGATGTAGAATTCGTGACGAGTCAATTGATGAACGCCATTACACCTTCATTTGCGAAGCAAATAGATTTTTTACAAAAACACAATGAGAGTGTGTGGATCATCTCCGGTGGATTTCGAGAAATGATCATACCCATCGTTTCATCATTCGGCATTTCGCCCGCCCAAGTATTTGCAAATGATTTTATCTATGGTGAGGACGAAAAGATTCTTGGGGTAGATTCAGAAAATCCAATGGCACAAGCTGGTGGTAAAGTCATCCAAGTGAATGCAATGGGTCTTAAGGGTGAAATTCATGTTATTGGAGATGGGTTAACGGACTATGAATTAAAGGGCAAAGGTCCTGCCAGTCGATTTTATGCATTCATTGAAAATGTGAGACGAGATAATGTGTGTGAGCTGGCTGATAGTATCTTAAAATCGTTTAATGATTATGTTAGATTGGTTCGAGATTAGACGAAATATTATTCCACATTATTTTATAAATTCTCCATTGATATAGAATAAAGATATAACGAAAAGGAATCTATGCTTCAAGATACCCTCGCGAAAAAAATACCCGATTGGCAAAAAGAAATTCAAGACATCCTAAAGAATAAAGGTGATGCCATCATTAGTGAAGTTACTGTGGCGCAAGCCTATGGTGGTATGCGGGGTATCAAAGGATTGACCTGCGAAACATCCGCTGTATCCGCTGATGATGGGTTAATTATTCGTGGATATCCATTATTAGATATTACTCACATTTCTCCTGAAGAAGTTTTTTATCTGCTTCTCACTGGAGATATTCCCAACGATGCAGCGATTAAAGATATCCAAGATCAATTCAGATCAAATCAGGATGTCCCTCAATACATTTGGGATTTACTAGAAGCCATGCCGGCGGAATCTCACCCCATGACCATGCTCACCACAGCCATTCAGGCCATGCAGGTGGATAGCCAATTTGTGAAGCATTATGATGAAGGCATGCCCAAAACCGATTTTTGGAAATGGACATTAGAAGATGGAATTCGATTATTGGGTATACTGCCGGGAGTCGCTGCAGGTATTTACCGCATGCGGTTTAATAAGGGAGACCGTATTACACCCGACCCAACTTTGGATTGGGCTGGCAATTTTGCCCACATGCTTGGCATCGAAGGGGACGATTTTAAAAAACTTATGCGCCTTTACTTGATGCTCCATTGTGACCATGAGGGAGGCAATGTAAGTGCATTCAGTTCCTTGACTGTGGCATCCGCTTTATCATCGCCATTTCTTTCTGTGGCAGCAGGATTAAATGGTCTTGCGGGTCCACTTCATGGATTGGCTAATCAGGAATGTTTAAAATTTGTGTTAGAGGTGCGCGATCATTTCAAAGGTGCACCCACGCAAGATGAATTAAAACAGTTTTGCTGGGATCGTCTAAATGGGGGCCGTGTAATTCCAGGATATGGTCATGCAGTACTGCGCTGTCCCGATCCGCGATTTACCGCATTCATAGGATTTGGAAAAGACCATATTCAAGACGATGACGTATTTTCAATCGTTCAATCATTATTTGAAGTGGTCCCGCCAGTCTTGCAAGAACAAGGGAAAGCGAAGAATCCTTGGCCCAATGTAGATGCAGCGTCCGGATCATTACTCTATTATTATGGACTGACTGAATTTAACTATTATACGGTGTTATTCAGTATATCCCGTGCCATGGGGATGATTGCTCAAATGGTCATTAATCGTGCCATGGGTATTCCCATCACGCGACCCAAATCGGTCACTACAGAGTGGATCAAAAATAACGCCTGACCCATTTTTTCTTCTAATGAAGTGTCTTATTTTCAGACTATGAGACGCTTCGCCTCCATCTGTATTTCATTCATCATCTGGGTCGGTTGTGCATCCCATCCAGTGGTGAACCCCCATTTACCCGAACCAGGAAAAGTCAAAAAAGGTTATGCTTTATCTACAGAAAATGTGTTCCCATATATGTGGTATCGCAAGGGACTCACGGATAAAAGTGAAATTGGATTTCGGGTGGGCCTCCCCATTTATGGCTCAGGAATTGATTACAGCCGTGTGGTTTACCAAAAAGAAAACAAATGGGATTTGATCAATTTGGCTTGGTCTGTGAATCCCAATTTTAACATAGATGCTACATATTATAAATTCAAAACCAAAAAGGGCAACGATGGATTTTTGAAGTCCCGGTGGTGGGGCATTAGAGGTATGTTTATCCAAAATGGAATTACCAATCATACCAGCAATCGGTTGGGAATATTGATGGGATTTCAAGGCAATCCACGGTGGGGAATGGAATTCGGTTATTTTCATGATCCCACATCTATGCCTATTACCCAATTATTCAATCCGAAGTGGGACCCTACAGCAGAAGGCATTTCAAAACGGTTTGAAGATAAACCTATGAAAGACAGTGCTACGGGATTTCCATCTGAATATTCTCGGTTAACAGGATTGCATATCAGTGTATTTTTTGATTTGGATGCTTCAAAAAAAGAGAAAAAAAAGTAGACCTCAAATTTCAAAGATGTCACTACCACAAACCATTAAATCCTTATTTGATCGCACAGTCTCAATAAACTATGACGGCCATTCAAATGAACATCCCATCATTGTTCTCAATGCGCTTAAAAATATCATTGGGGATAATCAAAAATCACCATCCCAATCTTTGCTCGATGCTATGTCGGATGTATCTGAACAAAACGTGCAACGCAATGATGATCAATCTGTCTTGGACCGCGCTGCAAAGGATGGTCTTGGCCTTACGGTATTTATCTCTGACTTGGAAGACGCCTGCCAAAGTGGTAATCCATTGGACATGGAAACAGAAGCAGCACGTCTCCAATTGGTGAGTGATAATGGGCTTGGCGGACTGGAAGTCCTCATGGAAGTGGCCCTCCAGGATTTTGATCGATTAGGCCTCTTTGCCTACCACCTTCAACGGGCCAATGCCTTTAATCAGGATGTGAAAGATACATGGACTTACACACGATGCATTTTGAAAGAAATTGCAAAATCACCACTGCCCGAACCCCATGGTAAGGTGGAGGACAGTGAATGTAAGGTGGAAAATGTACCTGGTAATCAGGAACAATTAAATAAAATGGCAGCCGCCAGACGTTTGTGGGATGGGAATTATATCCGCATCGATGGCTTTCGCAGGGAACTGTCCCATTGGTTCGACACGATTTCAATTGAAGAATTCCATGAAAGAAACATCATGAATGGACTTGAAGGATATGTGAAAAATGGGGGTAACTTTTTTATCGAATTGGCAGAAGGATTAATTGGTAACCCTGATTGGGTGTACAAGGTTGTACAGTTAGAAGCATTGCGGTATTTCAGCAAAAATGCATCTCATGGAAATCTGCCAATCATTTCACATCAAATGGAGGCAATCATTTCATGAATATCGGTGGCTACGAACTTTACAGCATTGAAACCAGTCGTTTTGCTCTGGATGGTGGTGCTATGTTTGGTATTATTCCTAAACCCATGTGGGAAAAAGAAGCACCTGCGGACGACCAGAATCGCATTGATATGGTGACACGTTCGTTGTTATTGGTGGGCCATGATCGTAAGATCATTGTGGATACGGGCAATGGGGACAAATGGCAGGATAAATTCAAATCCATTTATAATATTGATACGGAAACGGTGAATTTGAATACTTCGTTGGCTAAATATGGATTTACCACCGATGACATTACCGATGTCTTTTGTACCCACATGCATTTTGATCACATAGGCGGCAATACAACATTGGTCGGTGGCAAACTGGAACCAGTTTTCCCTAATGCCACTTACTGGATGCAAAATGAAAACTGGGATTTAGCCAACTCTCCCTCGGAAAAAGACCAAGGCAGTTTCATGGAAGCAGATTGGTCCGTGTTGGCTGAAAATGGTATGATCCATATCGTGGATGGGAAAGATGCATTTCTACCGGGGATCAATTTAGAATTATCTTACGGCCATACCACCGGTATGATGCTCCCCAAAGTACAGGACAGCAGCAATACAATCGTTTACATGGCGGACCTCATTCCTATGGCGGCTCACATTCCTTTGCCCTGGGTCATGGCTTATGATATCCATCCTGTACTAACCGTTCAAGAAAAACGGGCATTCTTGCCAAAAGCGGTGGATGAAAACTGGATTCTCTTTTTTGAACATGATCCAATCCATCAAGCATGCACCGTTCATTATGACGGGAAACATTACCGCCTGAAAGATTCGGTGACAATCAGTGAGTGAAGTTGCAGAAATGGAAGCCCTTTTTCAAAAGGGATTGGCTGAATATGAAAA
>LSCF01000002.1 GCA_001577025.1 Fidelibacterota bacterium TCS55
CAAAAGACACACCAACGATCAGAAGAACCAAATCCATCCTATGGTCCAATAATCCAATTGGAACGAATCGGTTATCAAGGTGAACGAATTAAGATCTATAAATTCAGGACCATGCATCCCTATAGTGAATTTATTCAAAAGGAAGATACGAACCCAAATTTAATCCCATTCTCAAATGGCTGAATATAACGGCAAACCCCATTGCTGCAATAGACGCCCCCTCGTTGTGAACCATAAGAAATACTCAATCGATTATTTTGATTCAGATTTAACACCATTTCAATATTGCCCCAGGTTAAAGATGTATCCCAAATGGAATCCAATGCATTTTCGAGGGCGTTCTTTTGTCGTTACTGCTCGATAACCGCTCTTTCTTCTGTATCAGCATAATCGACACTGAGTGAGACAGACCATTTTGGTGATTTTGCAATCCCAATACTGAGGAATCGATTAATTTGCTTATCCTTTAGATATAAAGATGTGAACATATCCTGATTCATAGAAGGGAGACTCGAAAAAGTTTTTACCCCCTTTTTCTTTTCCTGGTATTCAAACAAAATATCTATACTGTATGACTTATCAAACCGGTAGGTAAAATGGGTTGGTATGGTCATCGCGTTTAAAAATTCGTAGCTGAAAGATTTATGATTATCAATTTCACTATTCAAATAAATATCCAATACATCCTGAGTCTTGGCCAAGCCGATTACATAGTAAAGTTGTTGATTCATGGCATATCCATTAAGCTCGCCATAAAATTCCTGAAATGGATTCATCAGGGAATTATCTGAAGGTAGGAATACTTCCTTTCCAGATTGCCAAATCCAGTCCGCATCGGTGTACCATTCGTTATGGCGACTAGATTTTGCCCATTCAAATGTGAATAAGGCATCAGTAAAAACTGGACCTGAAACGGTTAAATACGTGCCCACTTCATCATTAAAATCAATAACATGGGTTATTTTTCCCAACAAACTGGTATTATGTGTTTTAAAACCAGTGGGCATTTGTTGAATGGTTAATGCACCACCGGTGTTATTCACAAAATCCCAACGATCTAATGGCGATCTTGAATCGAATGAATAATTCTTATATGTAAATCCTAAAGACCACTCTGCAACAAACAGATTTATATTGGAATACAAACCAAATCCATTTTTGTCCTTTTTTACGTAATCAATATTCAAATCCAAATTGTCTGCAAAGTATTGAATCGTGGTCCCAAACATCATATGGGACACGTCTTCATTGATACTCTTCGCCGGATTTGGATGATTCTCATTACTCTTAAGAAACTGGACACTTCCCTGCCATTGATCGCGATTCAATACAATTCGTCCACCGAACATTTGATGATCTACTTTATAATTGGGAATGCGATCGTCAAAGTCCTGCACTTGATTGGTCAATCGCCATATGGTTTGATTCCCTCCCAATAATTCAGCTGAAATGATATTATTGGACCATTGTATTTGACCACCGCGAATACCTGTATCCAAATCAATGGATTGATCATCAACCATGTTTAGCATTAACCCTCGTCCCCAATATTCGTATAAATCACCGACCTTAAAGGAGAAATTATCTTTTACATAGTCTATACGAAATTTGCGAAGCCCTATACTCTCTCTCCCTAATTGGGGCGGTTTTCCATATTCGAATTGGATCCAGCCTGTCCATTCATTCCAATTTCCATTCAGATCAATACGATGCTCAGAAAATTTGAAATCATTTTCGCTGTCCCCATACTCTAGAGAAGCTGTACCGAAAATATTCATTTGAGCCAATAACATTTGACTGAATAGACATCCTGCCAATAAGCACTTTAAACGGATCATTATTCACCTAAGAGGTGAGTTTCAGTGCAGTCTTTATTTCTGTTTCCATATTCTTCTCATCCCCGGGGAGATAGCCATAATGACGCCAGAGGATATTTCCATCCTGGCCCACCAAAATATTAGTGGGCATGAGGTTGCCATTCAGTTGTTTAAAAATTTGGCGATTAGGATCTATGAACACATCAAAAGTGTACTTTTTTGCACGGATATAACTACGAACGCTTGAAAGCGTTTTTGGGCTGTCTGTACTAATAGATAAAATTGAGAATCCTTGTTTGGCATATTTTTTTTCAAATTGATTCAGATAGACCATTTCTTTTTTGCACGGAGCACACCATGTCGCCCAAAAATTGATTAATACGGGACCTTCTTTCAAATAGGAATAAAGTTGAGCCGTTTGGCCATTTAATTTTGTAAGTCGGATATCAGGTACTTTATTTTGTCCGACCAAAACAGTACTTAATATGATGACGATTAACAATAATCGTTTAATCATGATGAAAGGATTAGAGTATTTTATTGAGGAAGGTGTGAAGTTCATTCTCAGGAATGAACTTGAGACTCACGCGACTGATCTTATTGGCTGAATTCACATCCATCTTAAATGTGTATTCCACGGGAATATCTACTGTTTCAAGAGATACTTGCATTGACCAGCCACCTACGGCAAAATCTATAAGTGGAGAGAAAAATCGAAATGGTTTAAACAAGACACGGTCGCTTTGCAACCCATGAATACCTTGGTCAGGCGAATCCACCAATACAGCCAACGGTTTCCCTGTTTGATCTAGAAGCTGCACAACAGGGATGGATCGATAGGTACCCAATTGTATTTTTTCGGAAATGTCTTTTGGGAAATTATATTTATCGCGGTTGAAATAAAACACAGTCAAATTCCCATCCTGCTTCAATCCAGAATAGGGCAATGACTTAAGCATATCTTTAATGATACTGCCCTTCAATTGGTATTGGACAGGTAAACTAATTTGGAATTCTTTTCGGTTATCCGGATCATAATTGAACTGTGGGCGCTCTAATTTTACCTCATAAGGATTGGACATAAGGCTACCCAGCACATCCACCATCATGGTGGTGTTAAATTGATTTTCTGGACGGGAATCTTCATAACTTTTTGGGGATATATCCAGAACCCACTCTCCATTTTCTTCACGTAATGCTTTTGGGTCTTCTTCCCCTCTCGCACCGATATTGAGATCCAGTTTTTTCTCTAGCTCTAAAATGGCGTCATCAATGGATGAACTCACATCAATTGCTTTTTCGGCATAAGTGGGTGGCGTGCGCATCCGCTTTCCTTCAGTCAAAGTTGGATATGGACTTTTTATTGGTTTGGGCAAATAAGGTGTGAGCATCATATTTACTGATTCCGTGAGCAGGCGATTCATGCCCGTAACATCATTATAATCACCCCGCATTTTCCGGCGATCCAATTCATCCCAAGATGCAATATCGATCAACTGAAGTGAAATAGAAATTTTGGCTAAAGATCGTTCAAACTTCCCCAGCATGAGTAAATTTTTCGTCCCTGGGCGTTGCTGGAGCAATAATGATCGATTGGTCATTACTTCTTCGAGGCCTGCCTTATCTTTTAAATAGATGCGGTCATGCTGGCTCAGCTCTTTATTCACCATTTCTGCAAAGGCATCGGACAGCCAACTGATGGCCACATCATCTTTAATATTATCAAATGGAATAACATAAACATTCAGTACCGGCGGTGAAGCAACCAGAATGCTGCAGACCGAAATAAGGGTAAAAAGGGATTTATTTTTCGTGCGCATGAATGTTCAAGTTATGAGATTTTTATGTCCATTCTCAATGCTATTTTTTCTGTCCGGATTGATTCTGCTTTTCAATCTTAGCCCAGGCATCCCTCAGGGGAACGGTTCGATTAAAGATTGGGAATTCGTTTGTATCTGAATCTTTGCAAAAATACCCCAATCGCTCAAACTGGACAGGAACGCCCACTTCAGCATTAATCAATGATGGCTCCAGTTTGCATCCATTCATCACCCGGAGGGATTCTGGGTTTAGAGCATCAATAAAATTTTCTTCCCCATCAGGAGACGGCACCTTAAACAGGCGATCATACAATCTCACCTCAGCATCAACAGCATGATGTGCGGAGACCCAATGCAATGTAGCTTTTACTTTCCGTCCATCGGGGGCATTACCACCTTTAGTTTCCGGATCGTAAGTGCAATGCAACTCAGTAATAGTCCCATTATCATCTTTAATGACATCATTACATGTAATAAAATATGCATATCGAAGTCGCACTTCTCTTCCAGGGCCGAGACGGAAAAATTTCTTCGGAGGGTCTTCCATAAAGTCGTCACGCTCTATATATAACTCATTTGAGAATGGTACTTCTCGACGTCCTGCCGATTCATTTTCTGGATTATTTACCGCACTTAACGTTTCCGACTCATCTTCTGGATAATTGGTAATCACTACTTTCAATGGGTTTAACACTGCCATCCGTCGTTCACATCGCTTATTTAAATCTTCACGAAGGGTCGACTCCAACTTCGTCACTTCCATCACATTGTCCCGCTTGGCTACCCCGATCTCATCCATAAATTTTCTGATGGATGCAGGCGTATAACCCCGCCGTCGATAACCGGATATGGTGGGCATCCGAGGATCATCCCAACCGGATACATGTCCATCTTCAACCAAGCGTTTTAGTTTCCGTTTGGACATAACCGTATAACTCAAGTTTAAGCGAGCAAACTCAATTTGTTGCGGATGGTATACATCCAATTCATCTAAGAACCAGTCATAGATGGGCCGATGGTCTTCAAACTCCAAAGAACACAATGAATGGGTAATACCTTCGATAGAATCTTCAAGCCCATGGGCCCAATCATACATGGGATAAATACACCAATCATCTTTCGTACGATGGTGATACGCTTTGAGGATACGGTAAATCACAGGATCACGCATATTCATATTGGGATGGGCCATATCAATTTTGGCACGGAGGGTCCGTGAGCCATCTTCAAATTCACCATTGGCCATCCGTTGGAATAAATCTAGATTTTCCGCAACGCTCCGATCTCTAAATGGACTGTCTTCACCTGGCTGGGTTAAAGAACCTCTAGTCTTTCGGATTTTTTCAGGAGTCAAATCACAAACGTAAGCGCTGCCTTTGTTGATAAGATCCACCGCATAATCATGCATTTGCTGGAAATAATCCGAGGCAAAGCAGAGATTATCCCACGCATAGCCTAACCATTCCACATCCGCTTGTATTGATTGTACAAACTCTTCTTCTTCGGCAATAGGATTCGTATCATCGAACCTGAGATTGCATTTACCCCCAAATTCGTCTGCAATGCCAAAACTTAAACAAATGGCTTTTGCATGACCAATATGAAGATATCCATTGGGTTCTGGCGGAAATCGGGTATGCACTCGATTTTCGAATTTTCCAGTTACATTATCTTCATCGATAATGCGTTGAATAAAATGTCGTGGTTTATTTTCCATTATGATGGTAATACGTTTAGAGCGGTTTCAATTCTGTTTATTGTATCTTCTTTGCCCAAATGGTCCAGTATTTCAAATACGTTTGGTCCAGTCAATCCACCGCTGACAGCCAATCGAATCGGCATAATAATTTTTCCCATTCCCAATTCATGTGCTGCAGCGTAAACCTTTAATGCCTTTTCAATATTTTCTTTTCGCCAAATGGATATTTCATTCAAAACGGATTGAATATCCTCCACGCGATTATTCACATTTTTGTCTGGCCATCCCCTTTTTAATCCAGCCGTATCATAGGATTCTGGCGCGTGAAAGAAATAGTGGGATTGAGCAATAAATTCTGTTAGTGATTTGGCGCGCTGCTTTAGCATTTCAATGATGGAGATAAGATAAGATATATCGCTACCTTTACCCCAATTAGGATTAATACGCCTGATGGATTCTAAAATAAAATCTGTATTCGCCTGCATCATATGCTGACCACTCACCCAGTGGAGTTTTTTCTCATCCCACACTGCACCTTTTTTCTGAACTTGTACCAAATTAAACTTTTGGACCAATTCATCCATGGATAATATTTCTTCTTCCGTGCCAGGATTCCATCCCAATAGTGCCAAATAATTATTTAAACTTTCAGGAAGATAACCTTCATCCTGAAAAGATTGTACACCGGGCGCACCATGTCTTTTGCTCAATCGCTTTTTATCATGGCCCAAAATCATAGGTAAATGAGCAAATGTGGGAACGTCAAAACCCAATGCTTGATAAAGCAATATTTGTTTTGGTGTATTTGAGATATGATCTTCACCCCGAATTACATGGGTGATATTCATATCATGGTCATCAATCACAGCAGTAAAATTGTAGGTTGGCGAGCCATCAGATCGAACCACAATAAAATCGTCCACTTCACCATGGTTAACTGTAATTGGACCATAGATTAAGTCTTCATAATGTGTCTCTCCATCGGGAATTCGAATGCGGTAGGTAAATCCAATCCCCTGATTCAGACGCTGCTTGACACCTTCATCTGTTAAATTTCGACATGTCCCCGGATATTGATAATGCCCTTCGTCTCGGGCAGACTGCAAGTCATCTTTAGAGCAAAAACATCGGTAAACCTGACCTGTACCTAACAGGTTGGTGATATGGACCTTATAATCATCAAATCGCTTTGATTGATATACAAGCGGTTCATCCCATTTTAGACCCAACCATTTCAAAGCTGCTAATATTTGATCTGTATATTCGTCTTTTGATCGAACCAAATCCGTATCTTCAATACGCAAGAAAAATTGGCCACCTTGATTTTTCGCAAACAACCAATTGAATAGTGCAGTGCGCGCACCACCCAAATGAAGTTCACCTGTAGGGCTGGGGGCAAATCGAACGCTGACGGATGAATGTGACATAAAATTAGACGGTGAAATTAAGCAATCATACGCATGAAAATAGAGGAGAATTCATATAAAAATGATGAAACTGAAAAGCCTCCAGAAGGAGGCTTTTCAGTCTGTCGATAATATCGGACAAACAGTAGGTCTAAAGATGTCTGTCCGAGCATTGCACTGCGCTTTGCGCATCGCGCGGAGGGGGTGGGATTCGAACCCACGTTAGGATATTTCACCTAAAACACCTTAGCAGGGTGCCGCCTTAAGCCACTCGGCCACCCCTCCATTTCAAACTTTATTGATGAAATAATTGATTCAAATTTAATGGTTTTCATAACCGGAACACAAAGTATTCTAAGCCCTTGCAAATTGTTTTCCACTTAACTGAACCACAGCGCCTTTTAATTCTAATTTTAACAATAATGTCAATGCTGTTGTCACATCTAAATTACTCCCAGACACAATATCATCAATGTGCATTGGGTCTTCTTCAAGCAACTTTACCATGGCATGCTCCGCCTTGGTTAAATTTAATTTGATCTGCTGCTGGACTGGTTCCTTTGGTGAAAATAGTTGAGCTTGTATGTGATCTAAAATTTGTTTTCCATTTTCAACAGGGATCGCCCCATTACGAATCAGACGGTTACATCCTATACTCATTTTATCTGTGAGTCGGCCGGGCAAGGCGAAAACTTCTCTATTCTGATCAATTGCATTTAATGCGGTCAAAATAGCGCCACTTCTATTCCCAGCTTCAATTACAATGGTACCATGGCTCAAACCGCTAATGATCCGGTTCCGTTGAGGAAAATTACCTGCATCTGGATTCGTACCAATCGCGAATTCAGAAACGATAGTTCCATGTTCACAAATGGATGCTGCCCATGCCTTATTTTCTGCTGGATAAACAAAATCAATACCATTACCCAATACGGCAATAGTCTGCCCGCCACAAGCTACAGTTTCTTTATGGGCAACACTATCCACACCTCTTGCTAGACCGCTGATGACGGTGAGATTAAATGATACCAGTTCACTCACAATATTTTTCGTCATTTTTCGGCCATAAGGTGTAATGTTCCTTGTACCTACCACGCCTATGCCATCAATTTCTTTTTGAAGTTGTTTCCCCTTTGTATAGAGTAAAACAGGTGGATCATAAATCTTTTTGAGCAGGACCGGAAAATCTTCATCCCAAAATGTGGTAATATCCGCCTTTATCTTTTCACAACGGTTTAATTCCTGTTCACCAAACCCATCAGGATTATATTGATGAATGGCTGATGCAGATTTTAAATCAATGCCCGGTGCTTGACATAATTCTGATTTAGAGAGGGAGAATATATCTGTTTCTTTAGGAAAATATGACACTATAGATCGTACCCGTTGCGGGCCCAATCCTTTGACTTTAGTCAAGTTTAATAGCTGAATGATGAATTCAGACGTCATTTAACCGATTGGCTATTTCACGAACCAGTTCAGTGAGGCCCGTTTGAGAGACGGATGATATTTCCATGAGGTATTCAGGAATGGATTCCCATTTAGTTTCATCTACGTCGTTCAAAGTATCGCCTTTAGTTCGCACCAAAACTATAGGTTTGAGGAGGAGTGCTTCATTATAAGTTTTCAATTCATTTTTTAATGCATTAAAGACATTCGATGGCTCCTCTTCATTACCATCAATCAAATATAAAAGTAATCGATTCCTTTCAATGTGGCGCAAAAACTGATGTCCCAATCCTTTTCCTTTACTTGCCCCTTCAATAAGACCGGGAATATCTGCCATGAGAAATGATTGGTATTCACCTGTTTTTACAATACCCAAGTGTGGTTCTAATGTCGTGAAGGGATAATCAGCAATTTTGGGTCTAGCCTTAGATAAAACGGATAGTAAAGTTGATTTTCCTGCATTGGGCAACCCTACCAGACCCACATCCGCCAGTACTTTTAATTCAAATTCGAATTCCCCTGTTTCGCCCTCAGTACCAGGCTGTGCATAGCGTGGCGTTTGATGGGTAGATGATTTAAAATTTATATTTCCTTTACCTCCAATACCACCTTTACAAATTACAACTTCATCCCCGTCTTCCACCATATCAGCTGCTACCATTCCGGATGTAACATTTCGAATCAATGTACCTAGAGGAACACGGATAATGATATCTTCCCCATCTTTCCCGGTTTTCATGCTGGATAAACCAGGTGTCCCATTTTTTGCAGTATAAATTCGTGAATATCGAACATCTTGAAGGGTATGAAGGTTACTATCCCCTTGGACAATGATATTACCGCCTCGACCGCCGTTACCACCATCGGGGCCACCTTTTGGTATGTATTTCTCCCGTCGGAATGAAACGCATCCCGGACCGCCTTTGCCGGCGTGAAGTTCTACTTTAGTATAATCAACAAACATGATTCATAATAAAAAAGGTGTGTAATAGCTTACACACCTTTTTCCATATAATGCTTCATGAATTGTTTACATATTGGCAATAATGGCCTCACCAAATCCTGAGCAAGATACTTTTGTAGCACCATCCATTAATCGGTGGAAATCATAGGTAACTGTTTTGTCATTGATCGCCCCTCCAATACCTTTGGTAATAAGGTCGGCTGCTTCTTGCCACCCCATATGCTCAAGCATCATGACACCAGATAAAATTACAGATGACGGATTCACCATATCCTTACCTGCATATTTTGGTGCCGTACCATGGGTTGCTTCAAAAATAGCGTGGCCAGAATCATAATTAATGTTCGCGCCTGGAGCAATGCCAATACCGCCTACAATGGCTGCCAATGCATCGGAGATATAGTCCCCATTTAAATTGAGTGTGGCTATTACATCATATTCAGCAGGACGAAGTAAAATTTGCTGCAAAAATGCGTCGGCAATCACATCTTTAACGATAAGTTGTTTTCCATTATTATCGATTACCTGCCAAGGACCGCCTTTATAATCCGTTGCCCCATATTCACGTTTCGCCAATTCATAGCCCCAGGCTTTGAACTGCCCCTCTGTGAATTTCATAATATTACCTTTATGAACAAAAGTAACTGTATTACGATTATGAGCGATTGCATAGTCCAATGCAGCTTTTACAATCCGTTCCGTCCCTTCTATAGATACCGGTTTTACACCCAATGATGCAGTGTCAGGAAAGCGAATATTGGTAACACCCATTTCGTTCTTCAAAAATGATTTCACTTTTTCTACTTCATCAGTGCCATGCATCCATTCAATTCCAGCATAAATATCTTCTGTATTTTCACGAAAGATAACCATCTCAACCAATTCTGGTTTTTTCACTGGTGAAGGCACACCTTCAAACCAGCGGACAGGTCGCACACAAGCATACAAATCTAATATTTGTCTTAGCGCTACATTCAATGAACGAATACCGCCCCCAACCGGTGTAGTCAGAGGACCTTTAATTGCAATTAAATATTCACGAATCGTATCTAACGTTTCATCAGGTAGCCATGTGCCGGTTGCTTCATTAGCCTTTTCTCCAGCCAAAACTTCTGTCCAAACTATTGAGCGATCTCCTCCATACGCTTTTTCAACAGCTGCATCAAATACCATTTGAGATGCATGCCAAATATCCGGACCGATACCGTCTCCCTCAATAAATGGAATGACTGGATGGTCTGGCACATTTAGTTGTCCATTTTCAAGTGTAATTTTTTCACCCTGTATAACGTTATTCATTATGTCGTACTTTCTTTTACCGGTTTCTTTTTTGCTTCTTTTTTGGGTTTTGTTTCTGTCTTGCTATTGGATGAATCTTTTTTTGCATAGTCTGTAAGATAAAATCCGCTTCCTTTAAAGATTAAACCTGATCCCCCACTCACCAAACGCCTTACGTTTCCCTCACATTGGGGACATATTTCTAATGGTGCATCAGTCATAGCTTGAAAATATTCAAAGGTGTGACTGCATGCGTTGCACTTATAATCGTATGTAGGCATTTGGCTAATTTTCTATGAAAAATTGACAGGAAATTTAATAAAAATAGAGAAGATTTGCTTTCGCAAAAGTAACAGAGATTAAAATATTTTAGGGCAAATTATATTTTACTTTTAGTTGATCCATTACGTTATTAGGGACAAATTTCGAAATGTCGCCTTTTAACCGGGCCACATCTTTAACCACACTTGAATTTAAATGAATGAATTTTTCAGATGTAACCATTAATAAAGTTGATACATCTGAATTAAGATGATGATTCATTGTGGCCATTTGGAATTCAAACTCAAAATCGGAAACATGACGTAATCCTCGGATTAAGGCCGCGGCTCGATGTTTTCGGGCAAAATCGGCGATCAAACCATCCGTAGAAAATGCTTCGACATTCGGAACATGTTCCGTTGATTTCATAATCATTTCAATCCGCTCTTTCGGACTAAATAATGGATTTTTCTCCGCATTCGCTGCTACTGCAAATATGAGTTTATCAAAAAGAGTCGCAGCCCGTTCCGCGATATCTAAATGTCCGTTGTGTATGGGATCAAAAGTGCCTGGATATATTACGATTCTCATTGTTCGTTTTTCCAAAAGGATAGCTGTGTTTCACCATAATCCTTTACTCTGAAGGGAGAAATTGGGAATTCTCTTGGTGAAGATTCAAGAATTAAAATGCCATCCGAATTTAACCGGGACAAGGCCAATGAAACGAAATGATCCGTATCATGATATCGATATGGCGGATCGGCAAAAATAATGTCATAGGGATTACATGAATCTAAAAATTTAATCGCATCCTGTCGGAAATAATGGAATGGTGTATTCTTAAACAGTGCACCATTCATTTTCAATAACGCATTCACTCTCATACTGGATTCTACAAATGTTACGGACTCTGCTCCTCTGCTGGCTGCTTCAAAACCAACAATACCGGATCCTGCAAATAAGTCTAATACCGATTTCCTTGAAATATCCCTCAAAATATCAAACAGACTTTTTCGTACCAAGGATGTGGTGGGTCGGTACGGTGCATTTTTAACCGTTTTCACACGGCGGCCTTTATATTGGCCTGCCTGAATTTGCATGATTTATCCTTGTGGCTCTGGTTGGGTTTTACCATAAATGGATATATAATAAATAGCAGATGGCTGCACTGAATCTGTGCCACCCTTATATACAAATTTTTCTAATGCAATATTTTGTCCATTAGATAGCAAATGGTTCAAAAGTGTTTGAATATAATTATCCCCACTGACCCTAACAATTACTGGCGTAATTGAACGACCATCCTTCTCAATAGAATCTAATGCTTTGAAAAATGATTGCTGAATATTTCCAACATGGGCTTCAAAATCTTCAAGCGATTGTGCCATCTCAGGGCTGAATGATGTGACGGAAACGTATTGCACGAGATATCCATGCTCAAATCGCTCATCACCTGCCACTTGCCGAAGTGAATAGTTTAGCACATCACCAATTGAATCAATTGACGCATCCATGGTTTTATCACCAAGCAATTCTAAATCCATTCGCCCGTCGCTAATGGATAACAATAATATTTGATGTTGATCCGTCAAGCTCAGAGTTTTAAGTGCGGTTGCAATTAAACTTTGGGATTTGACCAGATATTTCGGCAATGCCTTTACTGGCTCAGTTTTCACTACTGGCGTTTGCGTAGTCGATTTAATTTCCGCTTTGTGTATTTCGGATTCTACCCATTTGAGTTTGGGGATAATATCTGTAAATAATTCTGGTTTTTGATCATAAATAAGCATGATCCCAATGGTAACAAAAAAGAAAATGTACAGTATAGTTTTCAGTCCATTTCCCGAACTCTTCTTGACTACAATTTTTGGCTCTTTTTTCTTTTTTATCTTTTTTTCTTCTTTTGGTTTTGGTTCAACTTTTGGTCCAGGTGGTTGATAGCTAAATGGTTGAAAACCCGGTTGATCAAAAAAGTTTAACGCCACCCCTTTGACAGTTCCAGTAGCAACTGCCGTAAAACAGTAAAGGTCTTCTTCAGTTATAGATTTGGGTATAATATCGCCTTCTATATTGATGCCTGTCAAAGATACCATTTGCTTGATTCGGCGTCCTTTAAAATGGGCTTTTCGCTGATCAGATAATTTCCCGGCTGCTAAAAGTTGGCCTTTAAATGCTTCTTTAGGATTACTGCTCCCATTAGCGGCATGGAGCACCCATTCCCCTTTGAGAAACCTGGCCGTGCCATTTTGAAATTCAGATTGAGAATATTGATGGTAATTATATCCAGTTTTTTCGATTTGAAATACGGTACAACCTTTTTCAGGGTTTAATCCAAAAAAGGTACTGGATTCTGTCCCCATCCAATAGGCTTCTCCACCCAATTCTTGAATAGCCATTTTAATGGGTTCAGTGAAGGTGGATGATACACGTACAGCATATACATGTCGATTATTCTCACCAAAAGATCGGCCAAAATATTCATGATTTTTGTCTGTAGACCAACGCTGATTCAGCGTCCATTTGGCGAAAGACCATCCGTCATTTTCCGTCATATCTTGTTCAAAAGGGACGAATACAGATTGGGTGAATTCATCGGGAATAGTCACAAAGACTTTTTCACCTTCAAACGGAATATCTTCTCGGATTAAATGGAGACCGGCGTTGAGAACAGAAACAATTTCACTCTCAACAGAATTCAAAAGACTTAAGGGCCTTGGGAGTGATTTATAGGATATAGAAGAAAGTAACGGTTTCGCATCTTTCTCAGTCCATTGTGCACAAAAAAGATGGCTATCCGATATTGCGAGATGGATCACTTACAGATTGTTACCTATCCCAACTTTTTGTGCCATCGTTGATGAAACCATGATTATCCGCTTTAAATGCAAAAATCACATACCGTTTGCGCACAACGGTTTCTTCAATAGGACTATCTACTCGCACTGCATTCCCTTCATCTTTAACCGAAATAAGGTACGGTTTTTCGACGACTGGACAGAAATACATTAATGAATCGGGCATATAGGAATCGTAGTAATTCACCACTTCAACCCGTTCAGTTTCTACTTCTTCCAACAATGAAACAAAATTGCTGTCCGCCATAAATTGGGCAAGCCTTTTCTTTTGCACATAGGATGTATCATTCCGGGAAAGATCTTCGGAGAACATTACAATAGTGGCCGTCGTATCCAATACAGTATCTCGACGTGTCATTGGGAAACCAAAGGTTGTATCAAACTCAATATCGTATCCTTTGGGTACATTAACAGTAAACGTTTTATTATCCAGGGTTATGGATTGTTCTCCCAGATATGTGGAATCCCCTGTAAGTGAATCTCGCACAGAGTTCACTACTTTAGTTGCCCACAGTCCATCCGGATTGTATTCACCCATTATGGATTTATAAAACGATTGCACATCAAACATATTTTCCATGTGGAATTGACTCTGATTTGCATATTTTTCTTCTTCATCCCAAATGGCTCTTGGCACATAAATACTGATGATTAAGAATAAAAAGGCAAATACGATTGCCAACTCAAGTAGATCGGAATGCTGTTTCCGTTTTTTTGTTAATTCTGATTGATTCTTTTCAGACATCTATGTCAATCCTCTGTCTTGATAAACGGTTTAATTTTTTCAAATGTTTTTGGGCCAATTCCCCTCACCTCTAATAATGCTTCAACGGATTGAAATAATCCAAAGTCTTGCCGGTGTATCATAATACGTTCAGCAGTAACAGGCCCAATGCCGGGTATTGTCATCAAATCAGCTTTATTCGAAGTATTGATATTAACACTTTTTACAATTGGATTCTTCTTCTTTTCATCCGGATTTTTAGCTTTTTCATCTTGAACTTGTTGCGCTACTGCTTTGAATGCCAAAATATCATCTTCAATGGATGGTACTGGGTCAGCAAACCACAAACGGTACCCTTTTATCAATAATCCAACTGTAATGATGCCCAACAGAAAATTAATAATCATTTTTTCCTGTTGCGTAAATGGATTCAATCCAAATCAACTCGTGTAAATGATGGCTCAGCCTGACCATTGATATTGGCCATTTCTTCCAGCAATTTCTTTTGCTGCTTTGATAAGGATTTTGGTGTTACCACTTGTATTCGCACCAATTGGTCTCCCCGAGAAGAGCCGCGGACTTTTGGGAATCCTTTTCCGCGCATTCGTAAAATTTGTCCCGATTGAATTCCTGCAGGGATTTTGAGTTTTGCTTTCCCTTCTAAGGTTGGGACTTCTAAAGAAATCCCCAAGGCAGCTTGATAAATCTGTATTTTAGCTTCCGTGATGACATCTTCCCTATTTCGAGTGAAAACAGGATGAGGCTTCTCCTCAAAGAATATAATTAAATCGCCGGACTCATACCCTTTAGGACCTTTATTGCCTTGGCCATTTAATGTCATGTAATTCCCTTCCGCAACACCCATTGGAACCTTTACTTTAATTTCGACTGTTTTACGTTGAATTCCATTACCACCACAACCACGACAGGGGTTTTCAATCATTTCTCCGGACCCATTACACACCGGACATTCTCTGACAGTTACCGATTGACCAAAAAATGATTGGGACATTTGTCTAATTTGGCCTGAGCCACTGCACTGTCGACATGATGTGGGCATTGTACCCACCTGAGCACCACTTCCTTTACATGTATCGCAGGTTTCGTGCCTTTTGATTTTTATCGTCTTATCAGTCCCTTTAACAATATCTGTGTAGTCCAATGCTAGACTCACCTTCAAATCTCTGGCTTTTTTTACGCGACGCCGACGGCCACCCCCACCAAAAATGCCGCCAAATGGGTCAAAGTCTCCTCCAAATATATCGCCGAAACTACTGAAAATATCTTCCATGGACATGCCCCCATGAAATCCACCTCCACCAGGGCTATCTCCCATACCCACGCCTGCATGGCCAAATTGATCGTATTGTCGTCTTTTCTGATCATCAGAAAGAACCGAGTATGCTTCAGCTGCTTCTTTAAATTGTCGCTCTGCCTCTGCATCTCCGGGATTTTTATCCGGATGATATTTCATGGCTATTTTACGATAGGATTTTTTTATATCGTTGTCCGATGCGCCTTTGTCGACGCCAAGAATGTCGTATAAGTCTCTCATGACGGTGTTTGATTTACCACCACTTTCGCATGACGGATGACACGATCCTTATAACGATACCCCATTTCGAATACCTCTAATATTTCATTTTCGGCCTTCCCTTCTTCACTGCGCATCATCAGGGCATCATGAAGTTCAGGATCAACAGTATCCCCCGGCTTGGTAAAAGGCTTTACTTCCATTTCATCAAATCGTTTATTGATTTTATTTATAATTAATTCAATACCTTCATGAAGCGTCTCTTTGTTGGACTCTCCATTCTCCACAGATGCAGATTCCAAACGACCTAAGTCATCCAATACAGATAAAAATTGTTTGATGACTGCTTCACCATCATATTTCAGAAGATTCGATGTTTCCTCCTGCTTACGGCGACGGTAATTATCGAATTCTGCTTTTAAACGCAAAAATCTGTCGGAATGATTTTCCACCTCCGATTTAAGCGATTTTATTTCTTCCTTCAGTTTGGCTGTAGGCGATAATTTAGGTGCTTTTTTCTTTGGCGCACTCTTATTTGTTTTTTTTTGTTTAGATGGCACTTTGTACAATCTCCGTAAATTTTTCTAATAGGGCTTTAAGTGAGAAATAGGGTACTCGCTTTGGACCGATTACACCAATTCTCCCCTGCATCATACCGCTATCAAATTGGGTTGTGATGATGGCACAGTCTTCTAAACGAATATCGCCATTCTCTGTACCGATTAATGTATTGTTCGAGTTCAAATGAAAATTTTCTTTAAAATGATCATTCAAAAATGGTTTTTCCAATACAGGCAAAACCCGCTGATAGGATGTTAAATCCTGGAATTCAGGCTGATCAAGTAACACATTCGTAGATGAAGTATATATTTTGTTATTGCTATCGATAGTAAAATATGAATACCGTTCATTTATCAGGATTTGAACCAATTCATGGTCATACATTTCTGCATCGTTTAACCGATGTTTCATCGTGGATTGGATTTCTTTTAATGTTAATCCAATCAATCGATCTTTCAATAATTGAGTAATATTTTGAATTCGCTTACTGTTTATGTGAATATCCAGATTTAATACGATAGATTTGACTAAACCAGTATCTAATGCCAGAACAAACATAATCCGATCCCCTTGGATGGGCACCAACTCAATATCTGTCAACTTACTCTGCTGGTATCCAGAAATGGTCACCACACCAAACATACTGCTTATTTTAGCCAACATTTCTGCTGTTGCCCCTAGTAGTTCGTCTACATTGTTTGAAATGGTCAATAGCTCTTTCCTAATATCCTGGCCCAAAGGAATATCCATCGTGTGTACGGAATTAAGTCGACTTATATAAAAACGATATCCTATATCCGTTGGCACACGCCCACCGGAAGTATGCAGATGAGTGAGGAATCCTTTTTCCTCAAGAGAGGCCATCTCATTCCGGATGGTGGCCGGTGATACGTTCAGTTGATTGTTATCTTTGATAAAACCGGATGATACGGGCATACCATTATCAATATACCCCTCTATCACAGCCGTTAGAATTGCTGCTTCTCTATCAGTCAAATTATGGTTTTTAGGTTCAGACATAATTGGAAAAATTAGACGGTTTACAATTCATCAGTCAAGCAAGGAATCGATGATTTATTATTTTAAATATTTGGAAATGGCTCGACTGCTGCCTACCAAACTTATTAAGATACCTGTACCGCACAATACGGAAATTAGAAACAATGTATCGTACTGCAATTTCAAACCAGTAACGGACTGTAAAATGCCTTCACCTAAAGACAATCCGCCAATGAGTAAAATTGAAGCGAGTATTGCACCAATTAAACCGTGGAATACGCCTTCAATCACGAAAGGTGCCTTCACAAAAGCCCGAGTCGCTCCAATGAGTTGCAGTGCCTTAATTAATTCCTCCTTGGCAAAAATGGTTAATCGAACCGTGTTGGAAATTATTAAAACGGATATGAGCAGGACCAAAATTAATAGACCCGTCATCCCTTTTACAAATTTTTGGTAATATGATTCGATTCGGTTTATGAGACGTCCCTGATAATTCACCTCATCTACTTCAGGATAAGTTCGAAGACGGTCAATAATAGGGCGAATTTTGACAGCATCCGGTTGATTTTTTACAATGTTTAACACGCAGCTGGCCGGCAATGGATTGTATCCAACCATATCCAAAATATTTTCACCAAATTGGGATTTAAATATTTTTTCTGCATCGGATTTGGTAATGACTGTGGTGGATCGGATTCCTCTGATTGAGTTGAACTCTTTAGCCAAGGCTACTACACGGTCATCGGATATATTCTGCTTAAAAAACACTTCAATTTTGTACTTATCCCGTAAGTATTCAATAACCTTACTTGTATTCTCAGTGGCAATGATCAGTGAGCCCGTAACAGAGAGGGTTAGAAATGTGGAAAAAATTGCTGAAAATGCAGTGAGTTTATGTCGCCACAGATTTTTCAATCCCTCAGAAAATAGAAAAATCATTTTATCCATCAGGATTGCCTCACCGTTCCATTTTGGATTTCAATAATGCGATGCCCTCTTCCCTTAATCAAGTTATAATTATGGGATGCCATTAGAATGGCCGCTCCCTCTCGATTGACCTCTTCTAATAATTTGATGAGCTCGAAAGACGTTACAGGATCCAAATTGCCTGTAGGTTCATCCGCAAGAATAATATCCGGATCTTTTACCAATGCTCGTGCGACACAGGCTCGCTGCTGCTCTCCACCCGACAACTCCATGGGAAAGTGATTTTCTTTGCCTTCCAAACCTACTTCTTCAATAGAATCATTTACGCGTTCAACAATTTCATCTTTTTCAACGCCGATCACATGGAGAGGCAGGGCAATATTTTCAAATAAATTTCGATCATCCAATAAATGATAATCTTGAAAAACCATACCAATTTTTCTGCGCAAGTATGGAATCTTTCTTCGTTTGATTTTGTCCGATTTGAATTTATCAATTTCCACTTTGCCCACTTGTGGAAATAGATCTAAATAAATCAAACGAAGCAGTGTGGTTTTACCTGAACCTGTGGGGCCAATTAAAAAAGCGTATTCATCATCTCCCAAAGACAGGTTCACATTTGACACACCGCCCCCTTTCTCGTAGGTATAGGAAACGTTATCAAGGCGAATCATGTGATTAATCTAATTGCATTTATTAGAGTTAAAACAGTAGATAAATAAAAAATATATATCCTGCAAGCAATATGCCGGATGTGAGTCGAGTGATAGGCTGAGGCATTTTTGATATGACAAACATGGCGATACCATATGCAATCATGAATATCACTTCCTTGCCCAAAATTTCTTTTGGCGATTCTAACGGATGAATCAATGAAGCAATACCAAGAACGGATAAAATATTGAAAATGTTTGATCCAACAATATTCCCCACCGAAATGGCGCTTTCTCTTCTGAAAGCCGCCATAGCTGACGTCGCTAATTCAGGCAGAGATGTACCAAATGCCACCACGCTCATTCCAATGACCACTTCAGATACCCCTAAGTTTCGCGCCAGAAAAATAGCCCCATCCACGAATAAATCAGCCCCAAATGACAAAAGAACGATGCCGCCTATGATTAATCCAATCAGTTTCCACATACTGCCTTCTAAGACTTCTTCAGTTTTGGTTTCTTCGCCTGTGGGTGATTTAATGCAGAGTAAGATGTAAAAAACCAGACTAATAAATAGGACCATACCTTCAAATTGACTTAAGCGCTCATCAAATGCAAAAAAGATAAACAACGCACAAACGGCAAGGTAAATAAAGAAATCTCTTTTTAGATGATCATAATTCACTGTAATTGGAAAAATGAGCGCACTTAATCCCAATACCAAGCCCACATTTGCCACATTCGAGCCCACCACATTGCCTATAGCTATGGCCGAACTCCCTTCTAATGCAGCGATAACACTGACTATTAATTCGGGCAGAGAAGTGCCAAATGCCACTACGGTCAGTCCAATGACCAATGTGGGGATACCCAATCGAGTGGCAATAGTTGCACCCCCTTTAACAATCCATTCTGCCCCATAATAGAGCATGGCAGATCCGGCGATGAGAAAAAGAATACTATATAGCATCTGAATTAATACAGATTCTGTTCATTAATAAATTCCCAAACAGGTTGCGTTACCATATATCGAATGGTTTTATCTTCTACCCACCGTTCACGAATTTGGGTGGATGATATTTCAATTCTAGGGATGTTGGCAAATTGGATTTTTGCCAAAATCCAGTTGGGAATGTCACTGGGACGGAAACCAGGGCGAATAGCCACAATTAATCGGCATTCCTCTAAGATTTCTTTTGGATTTTGCCACGTATGGAATTGTTTCAATGAATCACTTCCAATAAGATAAAAAAGATCTTTTCTATCAATACCTGTTTCTTCTTTGTACGCCCGAATAGTATCCAAAGAATATGAAATACCACCTCGGCTAATTTCTATATCGGATATAATGAAATTTGGATTATCCTGAGTGGCTATATCCAACATTTTTAACCGATTATCAACAGAGGATATTTTCATTCCCTTTTTATGGGGAGGCAGATGAGCAGGGACAAAAACAATTTGGTCAAAATGTTCCGCCTCGAAAATGGTTTGGGCAACGATAAGATGACCAAAATGAGGCGGATCGAATGTGCCGCCAAAAAGACAGGTTTTCATTCTAATTCGATTCTATCAAACACACGTTTTTGCTCAAACCAAGCATCCACTAAATCATCCATTTTAATCTTTTCAATATGTTTGTGATTCGTATCATAATAGGTTTTGGCTTGATCAAATTCATCGCGCTCGATATGGCATGCAATTATCTTCATATGAGCCAATTCAATATAATCAGTATCATAATATAAATCGGTCACTTGTTTAAATGCCAACATGGCTGCCTTATACTCCTCCATTTTCATATAGAGGACACCAGATTCGTATGCTTTGTTAGACAATTTACCGCGAAGGATTAAAATATCTTCTTGTGCTGTTTCCCGCTTATCCGAATTGGGATAGTCATCGATATATTCCTGGAGCTTTTCGATAGCTTTTTCTGAATAAGTTTGATCTCTAAAATATTTCGGTGACATAATCACATATGATTCACAAATACGATACCGAGCCTTCTCAACAAATGGACTAAAAGGCATCCGCCGAATAAGCCGGTCGTATTCAGCAATAGCCAGCAAATATTCATTTTTACTCAAGAAATAGGATTCTCCAAGATAATACATGGCATCATCCCCTAACTCAGTATGAGAAGCGGCAATAACCACGCGATTAAAGTGATCTTGTGCACGGACATATTTTTTTTTGGCTAACGCGATTTTACCTTTTTCGAATTCAGATTCATAATCAATATCCCGATTGCTTTTATTCCCCGCACATCCGGACATAACTATGGTAATACAAAAAATTAATGAGACTGCGATTCGCATTAAAATGGTTCTTTCTATCAAATTTTGAGCCTGGAATTTACCACGCATAAGTGATTCGTACACCCCCTACTCCCCACTTATTTACCGGATTATAATTCAAATCCAGTTTTGGAATGTTTTTAGATTGATTATTGGCCGTCCAAGCAGCTTCCAATCCACTCACAAGGTGGTTAAACATTACCACGGAAACGGCGTAGCGGGAATAATGTTTCAAAATATTACTTTCATGGCGCTGATCTCGGTAATCGTCTTTCCGTTTGGTGAGTATAATTGATTCAACACTTCCCTTTTGGACAGTGTACCAATTTCCTACCGCATCGAAGGGATCATCATACGGATCATCCCATCCACCTACAAATTGATCATACTTTCCAATATTTTCGTAAAAATCTCTGTCCCTAATAACAGCAATCTCTGACCACGCATATTGCTGCACCAATTGGGCCAATTGATCGGTAAAATAGTAGCTACCTCCAATTTTTAATCCCAATTTATGTGTACCAATAAGGATTTCTTCCCAGCGATCAGGGAAAATAGTTTTTGTATTATTATACCATCGTTCCAACGACCAATGAGCATCTCCATAAGCTTCAAATTGACGTCGAATATCTTCTGCTCGTTTCCCATAATTGAAGGACGAAATAATTCCAATTGTTTCAATCCCTGCAAAAAGTACCGGTTTCCACCAGTGATCTTGGTTTTGAATTTGACCCAATCCTGGGACTAAGAATGATTTAAACATCGCTTTTACCGGCTTTGGCAAACCGATTGAATCTCTTTCAACCGGATAATTTGCCAAGTCGTAAGAATCAAATTGAGCGAAGCCAATGGACATAAATATGAATAAAGATAATATTCGATTCATATTAAAATCCGAACAGAACCGTGAAATATATTCGATTTTCATGACCGTATTGAATGGGATTTCCATCGCCAATATCCATTTCAAATGTATCTAGCCCCCGATGGTATTCAAACCCAATGGAGGTTGGATAATTATAAAAAGAAGCACCAGACATTCTCCATTCTATCCCCGACGATCGTTTCGCCTTAAAATCTGAATGATCACGATTCCATGCATCACCCATTTGTCCAATCAATCCTATGGTGGAATGTTGAAGTGTAAACCATCCCATAGGGATGTGTTTTTCCCTGAACAGTGGAATGCGCAGACCTACTTCTCCTATAGCCATATTTGTACCTTCTAATGAATAGAACGGATAACCCTTTAAACCGGGCATACCACCAGCAAAAAAGTGGAAAAATGAATCTGCCATTGTATTGGATATCCAACCGGCCTGACCGCCCAATGAAATAGTCCATCGGTTAGTGTTGGGAATTTCCCATAAATATTTTCCTCTCAATTCAGTTCGAACCAAATTATGATTGTTGAATTTTGATACCAACGTCCCAGATTCGGATAGATCTAATCCATCAATGAATTGGTTCAACTCCTTTGCCACTGTAAAATTAATTTCATACCCCACGGGATTGATATTTTGATCAATCCTTCGTTTAAATTGTTTCAGATTCCACTTCAATCCTGCTTCTTTGCCGCGAAAATAATCATAACCTATTCCAGATTTTAATTGAGGTTTACCCACCACCTGCTCTTTGATGGAAGCACGATATTGGGCCCATTTACCATACAATTCGAATTGAGTGCCATAGAAGGGAATTTGCACCCCCCCACGGAATTCGACTAACCTAAATTTCAGATTATTATCCAGTTTATATACTGAATAGGCTGTCCGCTCCTCTGTATTTCGTGTGAGGTAAAAAGTCTCAAAAAACAAGGTTGGAAATAAATGTCGATACTCAAATAAAAAGAATAAATCCAAATCCTTTGATTGATTCATGGAAGCTCCACCAATGAGGGACACTTTATCTAAAATATCAGATGAATAGAAATAAAACCCCGGTTTAAAGGATTCATAATCCATAGTCATGCGCGGCATGGTAAACATGGGTGGAAAATGGTCCTTATATTTTTTTGGCTCCGATTGAATTGTTGAAGTGAGAGGTGGATTTAAATTTTTGTTCCGCTGAAAATATAACGGTGTATATCCTACTGTGTTATCATCCACAATTTGGAGTGAATCTAAAACCGCCAATTTATACTGGCCATTTTCATAAAGGGAGTATACAATCTTCCCACTATCATGGATATCAGACATGAATGCGCCACCGGGTACATTGGTCAAATAGCCCTGCATCTCGCTGCCAATAAAATATAGATTAAAAATTCCAGATCTGTCGTCACTGTAAACCATACCCCATTTTGAATTATCACTTTGTCGCTCATCCCACAATTCATTATTCAAAATCGCGCCAGATGTAGAGTCCAACAAACTTAAGTAATGGATATTTCTAAAATGGTGAGTAGTCATGTCAAAAACAAGACGATGATTCTCTCCATCATACTTCAATCCGCCAATAATTTCACGGTTATTAAAATTAGTAATTTTTACGGTGGATTTAGATTTGAGATCAATCTTGAAAATATTTTGGGTCCCGTCATATGTGGCCAAATAAAATAGCGCACTGTCATTAGATACAAACACAGGTGAAAATGCACGGACGTCCCTTGTCAGTTGAAATTCTTTATTGGTCGTTAAATCGTATTCGTATAAGTCATAATACTTTGATCCAACTTTATTAGGCATCTTTGCTTTTTTAGAATAATATATCGATTCACCATTCCATGAAGGCCTTGAGTACACCCCATCTACGATCTTTCGAGATGTGTTGGTTTCTACATCCATAACAAAAAGATCCGTATTCCCGAAATAATCATGATCTTGATTGGATAGATAAGCAATCTTGGTGCCATTTTCATTCCAAGTCGGAAAAAGATTGGCCGTACCTTTATCTTGAATGACCCTGCCTTTAACTTCATTTTCAATTACCGATTCAGTTAGTGTTTCATATCGTGATTCCAAGACAGATAAAAAATTATCATAAACTTGGTTTCCATCTTTCCCCGTGGCATCCTTCATGGCTTTATTGACTGAATAGTTCATAGGCTTGCTGAGAGATGACATTATCTTTTCAAGAGACTCCGGACCATATTTCACTGCCAAATAACGAGACAAGGCAAAACCCGAATTATATACGGATTCATTCCCGATGCCGCTTTTTCCGAATGTATTCATCTCCCGCCAAGAGAGCATATTATGCTTCAATATTCTGTCCCGCAAAATCATATCACGGATGGAATCCCAATTATCCCAGTCAGCACCGGGATACATATACTGTGCCGCCCCTTCTGCCAGCCACGGTGGTACGGCCGTCCCGGGGATGGGATAACTCACCAACGTATTGGGATAGCCATAAAGAACATCGGGCCTTTTTTCCTTTTCGTAGCCAATCCATTGTACGTATCCACCAGGAATAGACTTCCCAAATTTCTGTGCCCGTTGGATGGACACAATATGAGCGAATTCATGGGTAATCACATTTTGAAGCCACCGATGGGAACCTCTCAGTTCAAACTCAAGGGGACTCGTCCAAATGATGATTTTGTTGTCATAAAAATAGGCGGCACCGTTGGATATATCGTCTACGTCAGTAAAAACAATATCAGTCTTATCAAATGGCTCGAATTGGTAGAGTTCTGTTATAAATGAATATATTTGTTCTGCAACATTGGCTCCCTCCCTTGCGGACTGCTCAGTTTCGGAATAAAAATGGATTCTGAAATGGTCCGTTTCAATGGATTGCCAATCTAACTCAGGATGATTGTAATTCACCTGAGCGAAACCAAAAGAAATCAAAAATAGAAAACAAAGTTTCATTATTTAATGACACCCACTTTGATGATCTTTTCTTCGGATTTACCATCGGCACTTACAATTACTCTTGCTAGATAAACGCCGGATTCAATCTTGGATACATCCCAAGAAACTTCTACCAATTCTTTCAAGGTGTATTTAGTAGAAGGAAAATAATGTGGTTGAAAATCTGTATTGATACTTTCGACAGGGTATCCAGCCAAATCAAATATATTAATATTAATGTTTTCGGCTCGACCAACTTGAATGCGAAAAGTAACAATGTCGCCATAACTGGGATTAGGGTATGCATACGTCAAATCTAAATCTATCAGATACGCATCCGGAGGATTGGACTTCTCATTCTTAAATATTCTTGAATAATCAGGAGAACTATATGTGTAATTCCACTCGTTACCATTCGTGATAGAATTTTTTTTGAACTGAATAATTTTGGTTTCTGTTATAATTACTTGATTACCATTATATGAACCTACACCAATTAATTTGTCTCCAGTCATAATCCGGTCTATCTCTATACCTTCATTATTAAGACTTAGGATATTACCGTCAGCATTTTGAAACACTAATTCTGGGTTTTCATCATTTAATAGATCAACCCCTAAAATGGGACTTATAGCATTGGCATCAATTGGGAAACCGTTTTTATAGATAAACCTAGAATCCAACGCATGGATATTGCCTTGATCATCTGTAAGAATTAATTCAGCATCCCCATCATTTTCAAAGTCTAGTAATGACAGATAATCAAAACTTCCCTTAAAGACAATATTTTCAGGTTTTGAATTTTCAGTAAAAGAAATGCCATTAGTACTTAAATAATATCTATCTCCATGATGAGTGCCAGTATATGGTATGTTGTCTTGGGGAGAATTCAAATTTTCAATTTTATTTTGAGTAACAACATATGTTGATTCTTCGGTAGATATCCAAATTTGGGATTTTTGCCCATCTCCCTTTAAAAGTTTTACATTTTTGGAACTTGAGATTCTATTTTCCCATTTCTTCGAAAAGGACTTAGAATCATTATCAAATTCAAACCATTCAACTACCCAATCATTCTCAACAGATTTTACCGTGGCTAAAGCAGTGGGGTTTGAATTCTGCACCACACAAACTTGTAGATTTTCTCCCTCATTTTTATATAATGCATTGATATCATTTAAGTCATCTCCCCACCAGAGTGAATCCCCTTCACCCACAAAATCCAAATCGCCGTCCCCATCCACATCCCATTGAAACAGAATGGATTTTTTTTCATCCGTCAAATAGGCTAAATCATAACTGGATGAGAAGTTGAATGTCATGGTCTTTCCAGCGCGTGAAATATTGCTGATATTGAGCCCTGAATTCGCCCCAGAATTGGATTTTGTATTGGGATAGGTAAAGGAAGTAAAATCCATACTCCCTTCCGCATTGGCACGGATGTATTCTTTATTTTCAGCAAACCACATATCCCCCCAATAGCCGGAAGATGGGTCAGTAAGCAGATTAGATACATAACCAATATCCTGAGCCCCGTCTGCCTCTTCAAGGTCTACACCTCGATGCTTTCGATCACCATTGATTGAGAATGAATTAATCCCTTCATTGATTTTCTGTTCATCAATATGCCAGATTAAGAGTCCTGAACTGGGAAGACCCAAATCATAATTGAGGACTTCTGTAATGACACCATACTCATTCTGCTTCACGCCCACGGAATCAAAAAGGATGTCTATTGTTGATGGATGTTTATTTGTTTTTTCCCATACCGCATATCGCGCTGAATCGATACTCACCCCATCTCGAAACCAATTATTTCGATTTTCGATTAAATAATATTCATCATGACTGATGGGAATTTTCACTATTCCATTTTCCACCCCACTTTGAATGGTAATTTTCCCGGGATACTTTACGGTAGTGGCCGTTTCCCATCCCGCATAGATTCGCGTCCATGCATCCGGTGGTGCAGGCACGATGCCGTTTCCATTGTTGGATCCCTGATCCATAAGACTAAATACACCCACACCGGACAAACCTGTTTCTAAATCCCATAAGGGAGGCAGTCCAATAGCAAATCCGATCATCAATGCCCATGTACCTGTGATACTAAACTGTACATTACATGGATTGGTCAATGCATCATGGATCGATGAATCCATAAGGATATGGTTTTGTGATTCTGGAAGAATAATCCCAGATGGAATGGATGCACTACCAATTTGAATTGCACCGCCTAAATGGGTGTTCACCATATTTTTGTCAACAAATGTAGATGGTATATCCTCAGGGGTTGGATCGAGGAATGGAAGTTTAAAATCTTGCCCCACGCCGGGATGAATAATTGTCACCAGATCAAATGAACTAAAATCAATTTGATCTATATCAAATGCAGCTTTGACGCCATCTCGCAATAATTCCGTTATCCTTTTTTCGTGTGCATCCTCCTGTCCCAATTCATTATAATAATTCATCGGTTTTTGAATAACATAACTGCCTTCATTGTCACTGGGGAAAACTGTTGATTGGGATAAGTCTAATCCAAATTTTCCATGAGAAACTGATCTGAAATATTGGTCCACTGCCGCTACATGAGAATTAAAATAGTTTAAATCATGAGGCGTTGGATCGATGGTATAGTCGCCGCATATATTATTTTGAACCATTTCAAAGTTGCCACTTCCTGTAAATCCGGGATAATCACCTTCTGGAAAAGATACCCGAATAAATGCCACCTTTAGATTACCTAAAATTTGAGCATTAAGTGGAAATAACGAGAAAAGCAGAAAGGCCAAAGCCAATCTGCATTGGAGAAAACGGTTCATAAAGAACGAACGTTAGAACTGAACATTCATGGAGAACCGCATGGTATTGGTCAATGGGTGACCGGGTTCTCCTGATGTATAACCAAAATCAAAACCGTAATTAGAGAATCGTAATCCTACACCAAATGTGGGATTAGAAATTTTTCCTGTTTTGTCGAAATAATATCCACCGCGCAAAGCAAAATATGATGAATACCAGTATTCCATTCCAAAGTTATGGACCAGTTTATCTAACTCATCCTGAATCGAACGATCACCTGCAGAGCCCACTTCCTTTTGCCCCCATTGGTTATAGGTACCCCATTTATCATCACCAAACTTTGCACCGTACTCTTTGGCCGTATCTACCATTTCTTCCGGGTCGCGTTTACCATTTCCATTCGCATCGCCTGCCCATTCCCAACCGCCAATTTTACGGTCTGCATCTTCACCGGAAGGCGCACGGTCAATATCACCACCCAAAAGCCAATCGTCTACCCATGAGGTAAATATCGCTATATATATAGGATCTTTATGAGCCACTTCTAAATCACCACTTTTGTTATAGTCGTTATTTTTGGCGCTTTCATTGCCGTCTTTATTGTAACCACCTATCATACCGTCTCCATCCCAATCCATATCCGGATAGGATGCCACCAGTAGTTTGTCTACATCATAGACCAACGTAAAACTGTTTACTTCATTTTTAAATACTTCATAAGCCAATCCAAATGTGAGGTTTGTGGGTTGAGGATCCGCCTGATCAGGATCGATAAAAGATACTTTGGGGCCGATATTGGTCATGGTAATTCCCAAATCCATTCTCGGCGTTAGCCATCCTTTTTTCATGTAACCAAGGTCAAAGCCAAAGTCGGTGGATGTACCTTTCCCCTTTTCAGATCCCGTTCCCAACTCAACCAAATGCTGATAGGATATTTTTGCATTCATTCCGAAGGAAGATGTAGAAGATAATTTGGTACTATACGAAATGGCCGCTGCCATCATATAAGATGTGAATTTTCCTTGGAATTGGGCATATTCATCCATACGAATTTGTTCACCCAAATTCAGGTAAATCAAATGCCCTCCTAAGGTGCCCAATTTGGGAAATTCTTTTCTAAATCCCATGAATTCATAGTAGAGATCATCAGCCAAATTGGGTAACCAATTGACATGCATAATAGCCAACTCAGTTCCTTGTTGAAACGCAAGTCCGGCCGGGTTCCAATAACTGGCATAAGCATCATTAGCCACAGCCACCTGTGCTTCTCCCATGCCGCCGGCACGAGCACCAGGTGATATCAGCAGAAATATTGCACCTGCTTCACTTTGAGCATTGAGGGACGAACTGCCGATCAGCAGAAGCGCCGCCACAATTGAATATATCCGTTTCATAAATTGTCCTTTCCCCGGATTGGGGTATAATGTTGTTAGAGCTTAATGCCCTGTTAGCGTGAGAAACGATTCAACCGTTAGCGTTTATTTATATGCACTCCTGTGTCATTTAATTGAAATTACTCTTTTCTGCTCAAACGAGGCAAGGAATTCAAGAATTCTAATTCCCGGGCCATGTTGACAGAATCGGTATGTAAGTTATAGCCAAAACACTTACCAGCATGACTATAAAAAATGGTAACGTAGATTTATAAATTGTAGGCATATCTTCCTCGAATCTATAGGCGGATAAAAATAGATTGATACCGACAGGAGGCGTCAGAAAACCCAACTCAAGATTAGCGATAAATATAATGGCCAAATGAACCGGGTCAATGCCGAAATATGCACCCAAAGGTGTAATTAAAGGAACAACAATAATGATAGCTGAAAAGATATCCATCATACACCCCACAGCAAGGAGGAATATATTTAACATAAGAAGGAATAATATTTTTGATTCGATCGTTGATTTTACCCATTCCAAAAGGTGTAAAGGAATCTGCGCATCCACAAGATAACTTGTGAGCCCCATGGCCACACCCAAAATGATTAATACACCACCAATGAGTGTGGCGCAATCCAAAATAATGGTTTTCATATTGGACCATTCCAAATCTTTGTGCACAAATACTTCAATGATAATTACATAGACGGCGGTCATGGCTGCCGTTTCTACCAATGTGGTAAATCCGCCAAAGATTCCAAAAAGAATGAAAACCGGAATCACAGCTTCCCATTTCGCTTCCCATAGAGATGATTTTATATCCGCCCATTTTAAAGAATGTCTTTTTACCGCTTGCACCTTCCCCTGCCATACAGCCCATCCACCAATCATGGATATCCGGATTAATCCCGGCACAATTCCAGCAAGGAATATGGCCTTTACCGATACACCTGCAGTGACACCATAAATAATCAACGGAAGGCTCGGTGGGAATAATAAGCCCAACGATCCTGCAACAGTGATAAGTCCCAAACTGAATAATTTGGAATAGCCTTCTTTAATCAAGAGGGGCATGAGTAATCCGCCCAAGGCCAAAATGGTCACACCGGATCCACCTGTTAGGGCAGTGAAAAATCCGCATAAAAGCACCAAGACCACTGGAGTGCCGCCGGGAATCCATCCGAATGCAGCGCGAAATAATTTCACTAACCTTTCTGATGCATTACTTTCTGCCAATAAATATCCGGCTAATGTGAATAATGGGATAGTGGGCAATGTAGGTGAAACAACAATCCGATAGGCCTCTGCAGGGATAGCAGAAAGCGGTGTCCAATCCCGCCAGAAAAAGAGAATTGCTAATCCTCCCAGTCCAATAAAAATGGGCGCACCTTTTACTAAAGCAAATAGTATTGCAATAATTGCGACCCACATAAATAATGTAGATTCTTGAAGTGGAGCAACATACCAAACCGTCATCGTTAATAAGATACCTCCTATCAACAGGATTCCGCGATCTCTCCATGTTTCATAGCTATTCATGACCATATGAATCGCAACTAATAAGAACCCTACCGGCATGATTAGTTGGGCAACCCATCTGAAAAGAAATGGTGCAATATGAACAGGAAATTCTTTTTCTATTTTGACCAATTCCCATGCCCCATAAGCCAGAGCCATCACAATAAAGATCGTGGTGACTTTCGCCATAAATTTAAACCAATCTATTTCTTCTTCTGACGAGAACAGCGGTGTTGAAGTAAGGGATAATAATCGATTTCGCCGTGCAGCAACCATGGCGCCTAAAAAGCCAATCCACAACGTCAGATGTTGAACCAATACCGGGGATGCAACTACACCTGTGGTGCCGAATAATCGGGTTAATACTTCAATGGCAGGGAGCAATACGAGGGCAATAAATACAAATAGGGTAATGCCCCTTTCTATAGGTTTAATATTCATTATAAATTAAAGGGACTCGCTCTTTAGCGAGAGTCCATTTCTTTTTTAATCTCCATGAGACGATCAAAAGCTTTTTCATCGATAACCGTACCGCGAAAATCAGGTGCCATTCCCTCAATTAAATTTTTCCAAGCATCCACTTGTTCCGTCGTGGGTGTATTGACTGTTAATCCATGCTGTTTCATTACATCAACGGCTTTATCCGATTCATGACGATTTTTACTTTGAAATCGATTGCCAATTTTTTTGGACGCGGTCAACATGGCCTCTTGGTGTTTGGGTTTAATCCTGCGCCATGTTTTCATATCAATAATCACAGCGGCAGTAAGATTGCCCCATTTCATATCCAGCATATTGTCTGCTATCCCGAATAGCTGTTGCGCCAAAGCATACATGGGGTTAAAACCAATGGATGTGATTAAACCCGTTTGAAGGGCTGAAAGGACATCAGTCATGGCTAAGGGCACTGGGTGATATCCATTTTTCTCATATAGTTGGGCAGATTTATAATCTCCAGCCCAAATAAACAACTTAGTCTTTTTCAAATCTTCCGGGGTATAAATCGGTTCAGTCGAAAACCAGTAGGCCCATCCAACATCCACCATGGTCATGATCTTGAAACCGTTTTCTTCTGTTTCAGATAATAATTCGTGGCTGAGTTTTTCCCGGACGAAATCCACATCATCATAGGATTGATACATTAAAGGCATGAAAAAGGTAGTGAAATATGGATTGATTTCAGTCATTCCTTCGGTGGATATGGCGGCACCTTGAATCTGACCGATCCGCATTTTACGAATCATATCTCTTTCATCGCCCACCACACCGCCGGGATAAATGCGCAATCGAACTTCACCATCGGTCGCATCGGTCCAAGCTTGACCCATTTCAACTAAAATGCCGTGCCAATCAGTTCCTTCAGGGGCGAGGGTAGCCATTTTAATTATAATCTTTTTAGCCCAAAGCAATTGAGTAAAAGCACATACTATAATTATGGATATGAGATATTTTTTCATCATCTAATAAAAGAATTCATCTATGTTATCTAACAACCATTGGGTTCTATTTCGGTTAATTTGGTTCGTCAAACGTAAATCAGGGTCACTGTTTATATCAATATTTAATGCTTTATATAATAAATTGGTGAATTCATTCTTATTTTGTGTCGGAATGCATACACTTTCAGCCATCGCAACATAGGGTCCTAAGTCTAATCTATTGGATGCATCCACTGCTTTTTCAAAATAAGATTCGGCAATTTCAATTTTATTTTCAGGCGCATCGTGGCGAATCATCGTATAAGAGATCATACCACTATAGAGTGCACCTTTATTCCAATTTGGATCAAGGTCTAACGCCGCTTCGAGCAACTTTCCTACCCTTGGTAATAAGATCACCCATTCCGGATTTCCACGACTGGATTTAATGGCGCCTCCATAAGCACCTGCCGTCCAAAATAAATAGTGAATATCCTCTTCAACAAATTTTGGGGATTTGTTTGACTCACCCTTCACCCAGGCCGAATATCCAGGATATTTAATTTCTAATGCGCGATCACCATATGAAACTGCTTTCGAAAATGCTTCATTAGCTGATACATACAGTGCTTTCCCTCCTTTGTAATCCTCCATAACCAATCGATCTGCTTCTTCCATGGTGAATCCAAAACTGAACTGAGTTAAAGATTTACATCCTGCGATTAATTTTTTAGGATCATTTGGAGATTTAGCAATTTTCTTTTCAGCCCGTTCTGTAAAATATTTGAACGATGTCTTTGCCATGTCTGGGTTATGGGCAAGCATAACTGCCGCTGGACTGCATGCCAGTCCAGCAAGTATGATTATACTAAAGAGAGGAAAAAAGAAAGGGCGAAACGCGGTGAAACGGAACTTAATCGTGTAATTCACGATAAAGTGGAAAAGAATTACAAAGAGATTGGACCTCGGATTTAACCTGTTCAATGGTTACCTCATTATCGATGTCGCTCACCACTCGATCAATGAGATCTACAATGGTCCGCATCTCATCTACGCCCATACCGCGTGTGGTAATTGCTGGCGTTCCAACCCGCATACCACTGGTGACGAATGGACTTCTTTCATCAAATGGCACCATATTCTTATTCACGGTGATTCCAGCACGTTCCAACGCTTTTTCGGATGCTTTGCCCGTTACCCCTTTATTTGATAAATCAATTAGGATAACATGTGTGTCAGTTCCACCGGAAACTAGATGATAATCTTTCTCAAGTAATGCTTCGGCCATGACTTGGGCATTATCTACAATTTGCTGGGCATAGGATTTGAATTCAGGTTTTAATGCTTCACCAAATGCGATGGCTTTTGCAGCGATAATATGCATGAGTGGCCCACCTTGAATTCCTGGCATAACCGTCGAATCTAGTAATTCGGATATCATTTTAGTTCGTCCAGACTTCGGCGCCACTTTTCCCCATGGATTTTCAACATTTCTGCCCATCATTATCATACCGCCACGGGGACCCCGAAGGGTCTTATGCGTGGTGGTGGTCACCACATCACAATATGGCATGGGTGAAGGATGTAATCCGGTAGCAACTAATCCAGCGGGGTGAGCGATGTCAGCCATAAGGAATGCACCAATTTCATCAGCGATCGCTCTAAACTGTTCAAATTCAATATGCCTCGGGTAAGCACTTCCCCCACAGATGATTAGTTTGGGCTTATGGGTTTTTGCCATTTCACGGACTGAATCAAAATCCACCCGACCTGTATCCCGATCCACTTGATATGAGACAACATTATACAATTGTCCAGAGAAGTTTACAGGACTGCCATGGGTTAAATGACCACCGTGCGCTAAATCCAATCCCATGATCGTATCACCTGTATTTAAAAAAGTCATGAGAGCAGCCATATTGGCCTGAGATCCTGAGTGGGGTTGAACATTGGCATATTCGCAATTGAATAATGCCTTAGCGCGATCTCGGGCGAGATTTTCAGCTTCATCAACATGTTCACAACCACCATAGTAACGTGCGCCAGGGTACCCCTCTGCATACTTGTTGGTCATGACGCCACCGGCCATTTCCAATACAGGATAGCTGACGAAGTTTTCAGATGCGATTAACTCAAGGGTTTGATCCTCCCTTGAGACTTCTCGCATTAAAATGTCATATATTTCAGAATCTGCATTTTGAATAAATGAAAATACATCTTTGGTTAGAGTCACAGACTACCAGCCTTTACCTTTATTTAATTTTTCATTTACCCATCTATAACAGGCGCTAGATGCTTTTACATAACCTTTATTTTTTACTTCTGCATCCATCATAAACCATTGGCCTCTTCCGAAAAGAACTTCATTTTCTTTCAACCATTCTTTTGAACGGTTATAACGCGAAAATCCTTTTTGCTCTGCTTCATCAAAATATTTATACGCGAGAGTTGCGACGACTCTGTCATCCACAGATATTTCGCCGGAACGGCAGGATTGAAATGCCTTGTAATATACATTCCCTTTTGCGCCAAATGCTTCTCCCTCTCCAGAGAGTGTGGCGGCTTTATCTGCCCAATCGAACGCAGAGGCATAGTCTTGGTCTTCTACATAGACTTCTGAGATTTTTATAGCCACACGAAAATCACGTGGATCTAATTTAAATAATCGTTCATAGGTTCGCGCTGCATCACCCAAACGGTCTGCAGAATCATATGCTTGAGCTAATTTTCGGTATGCCACTTTGCTGGTTGGATCAACATCTACAACCTGCTGTAACACGTCGGTGGCATCATCAGGGCGATCAGCAGCAATCAGTTTATCGGCATAATCTAATCCATAACTCACATTATCAGGATTATTATCAAACCGATTTTTGTATACATCCAATGGGTCACGGCCGCTTTTTTCGTAAGCCCGAGCCAAATCACTTTGGGCACCTTCATTGTTGGGTTGAATTTCTAAAAGGTCCTTCAATACAGCGATTTGATCGGCATATCGGTCTTGCTCACCATACAATTTGGCCAACTTGTTTTTGATTTCTACATCTTCAGGTGCAAGAAATGAAAGACGATCCAATTCATCCATATGGAGATTTGTTTTACCTTGCTTTTCATAAGCAAATGCAAGACGCTTTCTTAAATCTACATTGTCAGGGAGAAATGTCAGTCCTTTCAAGAGAACAGTTGCAGAACTATCATATTTCCCCATGTATTCATACGCGATTGCATAATAGAGATATACTTCTTGAGGATCTTCTCTATCGCAACCCAAGTCAGTAAGCTCATCATAAGCACGGACTGTTGCTTCCCAATCTCTATTTTTATAAAATTCGGCTGCGCTGCTAAACACTCTAGGGCATCTAACTTTTCGGATTGAATCTACACGGGCCTGCTCGACTGCATCAGCATCAGCATCTGATTGTTCTGGTGGTGTACACATGGTCATAAAAATGGATGCAACACCTAGTAATAACAGCTTTTGAATAAAATTGTTTTTTCTCATTGTTTACCTCTTCTTCTGAGGAACCAAATATCCCCCAGGCTAACTCCTACTGTAACTTCTCTAAATATTTCTTTTTGGGTTTCATCGAATGTTCGTGAACCATTTCGGAATGAAAAATCAATCTGATTTCCGGTGGCGGCGAATTTAAATCCAAATCCTACTGAGATACCATTCTCAATTAAGGATTTCCCAGAGTAAATGAATTGATATGTATCTCTATGCAATCCCAATCTAAAGGTAAGTCTATCCTGCCAGTTTCTTGCCCCCATCCTGCCAAACCGTACCAGACCTGAACCCACATGTGTTTTACTTCCAATCTGATCTGTGTGAATACTGGCAAAACTCATATTGGTGGCTTCATCATTCCATAGTTCAAACTCACCAAAAATATTGAAATCATTTTTAAAACTCGCATTAATACCAAAACTGAAACTATTGGGCGCATATATATTTGTGACATCAATGGTATCTACATCAACCTCACTGGGATAATCACCTGTATCAAACGAATAATTGTTATTCGTGTCTTCAAATAAATCAAACTGATACAATGATCCGGATACGGGTTTATTTGTCATACTAACTCGAGCAAAGGTGAGCAGCATCATTTTATCATTTTTAAATAGTCGACCGGCGAAATCAACGGAAAAAGTTGAACCACTGTATGTACGAATATTAAATAATCGATAATAAGTATCATTTAATACCATAGAATGTTCATCTCGTGAGGACCCAAATAAAGCATTGTATGACAATCCAATTCCCATATGTTGATTCAGTGGTAGTGCAATGCCAAATGACCCAGACATAATTCCACCTCCTGATCGAAATTCTTTATTGGACCGAAGAGTTTTTCCTTCAAAATCCATTGAAACTGTATCTGTACTGAAAAAAGCATTATGACTATTTAATGGTTTCAGTGAAATCCCAAAACCAAATCGCTCTTTAATGGGAACAACAAATTGAATATTATTAAATCCTGCCGATTGATTGGTAACTCCGGCATTATTTAATCCATGTGCTTGATTAGAAAATGATCCACTCACGTATGTGAATTTTAAACCGGGCCAGGTTGCGGGATTATCCATAGATACACCAGGATGAAATGTAGGGACAAGACCTATACTCCCTGCGCCATTGACTGATGTATGAAAGGATGTTCGTGATAACCCCAACCCATAAGCGTTAAAGACAGATTGGCCAAACATAATCGTGGAGACTGAAACAGTCATCAAAAATATTTTACGGATGGACATATATCACTCTCATAATGGGATAGGCATCATCGCTATTCAGGTTATGGAATAATACGGTAGTGAATGGATCATTATTCATCCCGGGAATTATTTTAAACCCATAATTAACTTTTTTACCTCGACCAATTTCTGTAGAAATTTTTCTATAATTAATTTTTAGGATATTCTCTACAACTGAAGATGATACACCAAATTCCGTATCATTTGTATAAGGATCGGATTCATAAGTTTTAAAAATAGAATAGTCTCCTGTGCCTGTAATCGGATAGGATGAAACGGAATATCCTGTAAGTGTATCCGCTTGAGATCGAGTATAAATTAATTCCGCCGAGCTGATAATCCCTTTTGATGGCAACACCCATTCGCCCATATCTACCTTGACTAACGACCGAAGTCCTTTTCCAATACTGACCGCCAAACTACTCGTATCATCTAAAGTGATTGCTGGGGGCTCCACCACTGATAAATCTTGAATGGCTACAAAATCATGCTCAGACGTATCGCTCACCACCGAATCTGATAATAATTTTCTATAGAAAACAGTGAGTTTGGGTGATTCGCCTTCTGATTTATTTGAACTATGAAACTTGAATTCGGATGTAGAATTGTTTTTTAATTCTACCAAAAATGAATGATTAAAATTGATATGAGAGGTATCCTTCAAAACATTAATGATAGTGGTATCCATCAAAAAGTTGAGCATAATTTTTGTGCTTACGGTATCATTAGAATCAGTCACCATTTCAGCCGAGGAGATTACGGGCGATGCTGTATTTCTATCAAAATTAAGATAATGGGTCATGGTTTCATTAAAAACAGAATCGCCACCATTGGGAAAATAACGCAGTTGGAATTCTGCATTCTCATCTAAACTATCTACAGAAAATCGCATGGATAACCGCATACTATCTGCCACAATTAGTGAATCATTATATCGATCAAACGTAAAAAGGTTAGTCGTATTTAGACTGTCGAAGCGAATGAGATTATATAAATATTTATATCCGTCTTTTTCACCAAAATAAAGATAATCTGTACCACCCAATTCCGGGGGGACTTGATAAGTCACAGTCTGTATTACTGGGAATGATATGGTATCCAATTTCATGGGGATACCGCTATCTTCAACAGGGACGGCTGCTTCTTCACACGCTGAGAAGATCAGGACACCCATTAGACATAGTCCAACAGCGAGATTAAAAAATGGTTTATTCATGGGAAAATTGTGCAGCTACTTTTTACGAAGTCTTAAACGAAATGTTTCGTTAATTCTTCATTGAGCGCACTGGCTGTTGCTTCAAAATTTGGAGTTTCTTCATCGTCAATTGAAATAGATACCAATTTTTTCTTATGTGCTTTTACTCCGGGCAAGGCCAACAATTTTTCAGCTACATTATTATCGGGTGAATTCACAGCAACAATTAAATCTGCAAATGGGGCAGCTGCTTCATAACAATTGACCTTATTACCAGTCACATTATCCGGCAAGGTTACACCAACCTTATCATAAGCAGCTCGAGAGAACTCGCTATATTCATCAACAGAATGAACTGTTAATACTGTTTTTATGTCACCATAAAATTCTTTTGAATCGTAAATCTGTTGATAGATTAATGGCACATATGCACTTTGCCAATCGTTACATATTAATATGTCTGGTTTCCAAAATAAATGAGGTAATGTGGCGATCGCCGCTTTAGAAAAATAGGCATATCGTTCATCATTATCTGGTAAGACTCTGCCATTTTTTGCCTTATAAAGCAGATTGGATAACCCTTTAAACCATTTCACATTTTCTAAAAAATATACCTGTACTCTTGTTTTGGGTATAAAGGCACTTTTAGCAGAAGTCATCACATCTTCCCCATCATATTCAAAGGGGATTTCTCTAAGACGAATAACTTCTCTTAAAATATATTTACGTTCACTGACAAACCCATATTTAGGGATCATGGTTCGCACATCGTGCCCCATAGTTTGAAGGGCCAATGGGACATCCACAGAATATTGACCCAAATGGGAGGTATTCGCGAATGGTTTAATCTCTGTGGTGAGATAAAAAAGTTTTAAAGACATAATTGGTATTCTTACTGTACGTTGAGTTGTTTGAGAGATTCCCTTGCTTTCTCAAAAAATTCTGAGCCAGGGAAATAATCGATCAATCGCTGATATTCTTCACGTGCTTTATCTATATTGCCCATACTGCGGTGACAATGGCCCAATTTCAATTGCGCATCATCATCTTTATCCGTCCCGGGAAATGTGAAAACTTTTTCAAACTCAATGACGGCACGTTTATAGTTTTTCATTGTATAATAACACTCAGCCAACCAGTATTGACTGTTATCCGCTAAATCATTACCGGGGTCACTCATAACCAATCCGGCAAAACCAGTGACTGCTTTTTCAAACTCGCCATTTTGATAATTGGATAATGCATCAATATAAGATTTCTTGTATTCTGCAGGGCTAATTTTTGCACTTACCTTATCATTCACCCGATTGTTCTTCAGGTTATACATTTCGGTAAAACTATTGGTCAGAGTCACAATTTTATTTTCAATCATGACCAGTTGAGCGAGAATTTCAAAATTCACACTATCGATATAGGCGGCTTTATCTTCCATGAGTCGCATTTTATTTTGGATTGTATTGATTCTATTGATCAAGAGAATCGCAACAGAATCGGTTTGTTCTTTTGCCTTCAAATTTGCTTTCAATGCATTTTGAAGCTCAGGAAGCAACATCCTAATTTGAGTATCTAGTGAATCAACACGCACATTTTGGCGGTCAATTTTTGCATTCAGTCGTTTCATTTCACGCTTGGTGGCTGCATCTTGCGCAGTCACTATTGAAAATGAAGCCAGTATCAATATGGTTGCTATGGATTTAAACAATCGATTCATCATGAAGTTTAGCCTTGGATTTAATAATCAAATTGTGGCAGGGAATTTACCGCTTTTATTCCCTTCCCGGCATTATCTTTTTCGAATAGAATTAATCTAATTCTTCACGACCGAAGTTCAGCACTAATCCAATCATCATAAAACTGGATAACAAAAACGAACCCCCATAAGAAACAAAGGGCAAGGGCAATCCTTTCACTGGTATCATTCCGGCCGTCATTGCACAATTCACAAATATATGAGCCATAAATATCGTGGAAATACCAATAAGAATGAGTCCAGAAAAACGGTCGGATGCATTTAATCCTAATTTAATAATTTTCACGATCAACCAAGAAAAGAGGACAAGCATAATGAATAACATAACGAAACCAAACTCTTCTCCGATTACACTCACAATGAAGTCCGATTCCTGTACCGGGAGGAATTTCAAATGGGTTTGCGTACCTTGACCCCACCCTTTTCCAAATAAACCGCCGGACCCTAAAGCTGTTTTACTTTGAATAATTTGATATCCGGCACCTAAGGGATCTAAATCAGGATTGATAAGAGTTAATACGCGTTTTTGCTGAAAAGGACGTAGAGTATTCCACATAAGTGGAAAAATCAATCCTAAAAATATATTGCCGAAATAAATACCAACCCCATGCCATAGTTGGGGTTTTGCCATGTAGATGACAATTGCCAATATTGCTGCCCAAATTGTGAAAGTAAACTCATTTGATGCGGCCAATATGCTAAATAATGGGGCGACTATTAGAAATAAATGATATGGTCGCGCACCCACCCAGAACAACATGGGAATCACTGGGGTCATCATCACAAATGCTGTACCTAAATCTGGCTGATTTAACACAATGAAAGTAGGTAGGATAGCAATCGCAAAAGGAACTAGGTTTGACGCAAAATTATTCATCTGCAAATTGTGATCAGATAAATATCTCGCCAATGTAATTACAATCACCCATTTTGCGATTTCAGATGGCTGCAACCCAAAGGGTAATCCCAGATTAATCCAACGGTATGTACCGGCCACCTTTTCACCAAAAAATGGTATAAAAACAGCCAAAACAATAAATCCGTATCCCAAATATATATATTTATGGACCAACCCTTTTGAAACGAGGGTCATGAAAATCATCAAGATGGTGGCAGGAATTAAAAATATCATCTGCTTCGAAAATGCATTCGGTGGAGTCTGTGCTTGAACTTGAGCAATGCTGTAAAGTGTGACCAACCCTATTAACAATAATAAACCCACAACGAGCAAAAGGCTTAATGGCGAATTTTTAATTTTATACCAAAACTCTGCAAACATTACTTAGACACCAGCTTTGTAGTTTTCGGACCATAATAATGTTGAAACATTCTTTTTGCGATAGGTGCAGCGACTTCCCCACCGCTACCACCATTTTCAATCAAAATGGTAATCGTAATCATTTCATCATCTTTTTCACCGTAAGCAATAAACCATGCGTGGGGTTCACCATGTGGATTTTCTGCTGTCCCCGTTTTGCCACCAATTCTCAGACCAGGAATTTTTGGATTAGACCAACGGCCCGTCCCATTGGATTGGGTAATAGTGAGCTCCATATAATCTTGAATACGATTCCATGTTCTACTTCGTATAGCCGGTGCATCAATCATTTCATTTTGCGATTGTACGAGGTGCAATGGGTATGTTTTTCCCCGTGTGGCTAGCAGATTTGTATAAGCCACCATTTGCAATGGTGTTACCAATATTTCACCTTGACCAATAGATAGGTTTAACATGGCACCCTTGGACCATCCATAACGTCCATGTAGTTTATTCATAAACTGGCGATCCGGCACCCTTCCCTTCATTTCTGTAGGTAAATCAATTGCTGTTATCAAGCCATGTAAAAATTGTTTTGATCGAATCGCTAAATCATTGATATCCACATTTTGGATGGCCTGATAAAAATACACATCACAAGACTGTACGATGGCTTGTTCTAAATTTATTTTTCCGTGTCCGTTCTCATTCCAACAACGAAATGTGCGATCGTAAAATTCATATTCTCCTGTACAAAAAACAGACCAATCTGTTGTAACCAATTGCTTTTCTAATAGCTCAACACCAACCACCATTTTATAGATGGATCCCGGAGGATAGGTTCCATTGGTTACACGGTTTAATAAAGGTCGGTTTGAATCAGCAATAACGGTCTTCCAATCTTTACTGGATATCATTCCTGTAAATAAGTCTGGTTTATAGTCTGGGGCACTCACATAAGCCAAAATACCGCCAGTCCTTGGATTGGATACAATAGCTGTTCCTTTTTTATCGTTAAATTCATTTTCTAATAAAGCCTGAATGGATACATCCAAAGTGGTGTGAATATCATTCCCGGGATTGGGTAAAATATTATCATGGCCTTCCACAGGTCCAGCTTCACGCCCAAAAGCATCCACTTGATAATAGGCAACCCCTTTTTCTCCCCGTAACTGCGATTCATATTGACGTTCTAACCCGGACCAGCCCACGAGATCGCCATATTGATAATCACTTTGTTCATCCATGTCAACCATCATGCCTTGATCAATTTCCTTTAAATAACCCAAGACGTGAGATGCACGAATTTTTGAATTGAATATTCTTTCAGGAAATTGTGAATAGACGATGCCCGTCAGCTCGTCTTTTGCTTCCTCTAATCGACTCAATTGCCCAATGGTAAGGTCTTTTGCCAATCGCGTGGGTAAAAACCGGTTTCGATAATAGTTTTTGTAATTTTGTTTTAAAATGGCTGTATCTATTCCGGTGGCAGCGCTGATGACTTTATAGTTTTTTTCTTTTTCAACTATTTCAGCCCCAATGGCCGACACAATGTAGGTGGGATAATTATCTACAATAATTTCACCATGTCGATCCAGGATTAATCCTCTGGGTGCAGGAATCGAGGTGGCACGAATGCGATTATTTTCTGCGCGTCGGCTATATTCGTTATGATCCAATACTTGTAACTGAAAAAATCGATACGCCAACACTAAGTGCACAAATATGACAAATCCAGCCAAAAACCAAAATTTTGATTTTGAGACGGTATTAGCGGATTTCAGCACGAGAGGCTTCTCTTACTGGATAGAAAAATTGAATGATGAAAAAAAATATCATGGTATATCCGAAAGATAATAGCCACTTCATTCCAAACTCAACCCAATCTGATACCATTACGGTTTGGAACCGAACATATGTCATCATAAAGAAGTGAAATCCGATTATTCCAATCCAAAATAAATGAAATACATAAGGTAATAAGCGTTCATATTTTCCATTTAAATACCCCGTTAAATATGCCGTAATAGACAGGGTTAATGGACCTAACCCGAAGTGAGAGCCCACTCCTGTAAGATCTGATAATAATCCAATAGTAAACCCCATTATAATTCCTGGTGCTCTCCCAAACATCAAGCTAAAATAAAATACATAAATCACAATAAAATCCGGGCGAATCAAATTAATTGATAAAAAATCAACCAAAAGAAATTGAATTAGAAAAACCATGAGTGGCGGAATAATTCGATTAATCCAAACCATCTTGGTCTCCCATAACGATAAACACATACATCAACGCACCTAGATTTGGTTTAATTCGAACCCGTGCGACTTTTTGAAAGCTATTTCTTTCGTCTAACACTTCTATTACTTCACCTACAGGTAAATTCTTAGGGTAAATTTGACTAAACCCGGAGGTTACCACTTTATCGCCAATAGAAATTTCAGCATTCTTTTGCAGTTCTCTCACTTCACAAATGTTATTATTTAAAAACTGAAGTATACCCACACTACCTGATGGTATAATCCGTACAGACAATCGATAATTAACATCATTAATAATTTGGACCACAGTGGTGTTTTTCCCTACCACAACCGTCTTACCGACTACACCACCGGGCACCACAACTGGCTGACCAACCTTCACACCATCATTAGACCCAATATCTATGGTAATAGAAGAAAGGTTTGATGATGCACCCATGTTGACCACTTGACCAGCTATCAGAGTTAGACTACTATCCTGCTTAAATCCCACCAATTTGCGCATGTCGTGGAATTGCGCTTCAGATTGAAGCATGGCTTCCATTTGTAAAGTTAATTGGACATTTTTTTCACGGAGCAGTTGTGTTTCATCTTGGAGCTGTATCATACTCCGCATCCATGCAAAGGGTGATGAAATAATGGAAAATGTATCACTAAATTTTCCTCGAATGATATGCACATTCGGAGAATCGTTTTTTAAAAGGATTGTGAGGGATAGCGAGACCGCTACCAGTAGAATAAAATGATCTTTATATTTTAGAAGAGCTAGGACAAAATTCCGCATTCAAGGCTTAAATCAGGACGGACTCGTATTTTTTAACATCTTCGAGTACTTTACCTGTACCTCTCACTACGGATAAGAGCGGTTCTTCAGCAATATTAACAGGTACGTTTGTCCGCTCTCTAATGAGTTGATCAATACCTTTTAACATACTGCCGCCACCGGTCATGATAATTCCACGATCCAAAATATCAGCAGATAATTCTGGAGGTGTCTGTTCTAATGCACGCTTTACCGCTTCGACAATGGCGTTGATTGGATCCTTTAATGCCTGCCGAATTTCATCAGATGATACTTCGATTGTTTTTGGAATCCCAGAAACAAGATCACGACCTTTTACCCCAATCATTTCACTTTTAACACGCATGGCCGAACCAACGGATTTTTTAATATTTTCTGCGGTTGATGAACCAATATCCAATTTATGTTCATTGCGGAACCACTGAATGATGGCTTCATCCATTTCATCACCAGCAACACGGATAGCCTCTTTTGTCACCACACCATCCAATGCTATAACAGCAATCTCAGTGGTACCACCACCAATATCAATGATGATGTTTCCGATGGGCTTTGAAATGTCCAATCCGATACCGATTGCAGCAGCCACCGGTTCTTCGATGAGATAGACTTCTCTGGCATTTGCTCTTTCGCCAGAATCCCGTACAGCACGACGTTCTACTTCTGTGACGCCAGAAGGAACACAAATAACCATCCTTGGGCGCGCCAAACGGTTCATATTAATCTTATTGATGAATCCTTGCAGCAATCCATCAGTCATATTGAAATCGGCAATCACGCCATCCCGTAAGGGGCGAATCGTTTCAATTTCACGATGAGTTCTGCCGACCATGGCCTTTGCTTCATATCCAACGGCAATAATTTTATCATCATGGACAGATTTAGCAACAATGGATGGCTCATTAATCAGTACACCCTTCCCCTTAATGTACACCAAGGTGTTTGCAGTGCCCAAATCAATGGCAATATCGCCGGATACCCAGCTCAGTGGATTGGTAAGGGAATTAAATAAGCCCATGAATTCTTCTAATTATATCTTTGAACTCGGATTAATGACGCCAAAGTTAATCTAAAAGTCTGTATCGATTCATTAAATAAAAGCGGAAAAGGAATTATTTTTTCCCCAAGGCTCGACCGGCATTGGCCAATTTATCTGCTACCGTATTTTTGTCTCTCAGTACATGGGAAAATGTGTACTGCTCCAGTTGATTAAATAACGCCATGGCCTGATTGTAGAGTTTTTGCATTCGGGGATTTTTTACCTTGTATTGACCATTGATTTGTTTTACGACCAGTTCACTATCCGAAAAGATTTGTACAGACAATTGACCTAATGCAATTAGATGCTCAAGTCCTCGAATCAATGCAGTGTATTCTGCTTCGTTATTGGTGGCATCATCCATATATTCAGAAAAGGAAATTAATTCCTCATTATTGCGATAAATAACGCCGCCGATGCCAGCAGTTTTAGAATGCAGATCGGCTGCACCATCAATATATAATGATATTTCATCACCTCCATCTATTCGGTCGAATAATGATTTCAATATTTTATTCCTTCTATTTGATGGATTGGATAGTAAAGTTTTTAGCGCGTCTATTTCGTTTTTTTCTAATTTCATTTCGAATTAAATGTATGGGTTGGTACCACCCTTTGCTGAACATTCTTCCCAGTAATAGCACCAGTTGCAAAGGATGCTTTCTTTCGGTGCGAACGCACCCCCATTTTGGATGTGCCCTCTGATTTCATCAATTCGTGATTTAGTTTGATACACTAATTGGGTAATCTGCGCGGATGTTCGAGCAGAGTGCACCTCTAAATTATGCTGTAAAAAATGCCATACCAATTTGACGGAGGATACATCTGACTTGGATTGCTCTAGTGCCACCTGATATGTTGCCAATTGTCCATCCCGATCTGCATTGTATTGATTCATGGCTCTTTTTCCACTTTTATAATCATGGATTTCATAATTGCCATTTCCATCGTGGTCAATCCGATCTACAATACCTTTCATCATGTAATCATCTGAGTTGTCGATTGAAAAGATAAATTCAACTTCTGTACCGATCACCGGTTCAGCAAAAGGACTGTGTGTGCGGTAAAATGCAGCAATACATCTTTCACCCAATTCATAGTAAAACTTTTCTGAATTCTCTTTTCGAACAATGGCAATACGATCATGCCAATGGGATTCCCATACTTCATGATATTTTTCTATCACCCTATCCAAAAACGGCAATCGACTGGCCAAAACTTCATCATAGAGATATTCTAATGCTTCGTGGACGCTTTTACCCATAAATGCCTCAATGCCTTCATCTCGCTTAATTACCTTATCGATATATCGAAATCGAAACTGGGCAGGGCATTTTTTATAGGTTTCTAGACTACTGTATGAAAATCGTTCAATCATTAATTAATTAATATTTTATCGAGGCGAAAGATACGTCGAGACCAATGTCTGATTCTACGATAGAAGCGGAATTAGGAAATAATTTTTATAAAATACAGAGGGGCTGGTTATTACCAGCTCTGTCCGCGGAAAAATGGTGTTGTCAATCGATAGTCACCAAATCCTTGCTCATCTACAAAATCAAAGTATTTATTAATCCGATAATAATGCCACCGTTGAGAATAATACCGCGTCATAGGATCATTATACGTTTCCAAGTCATCCGGTGGGCCGAATAAAATATATATCATACCCATATCCGTTTTCCATCCATGGGTATACCCCTTAAAATTTGCATTGGAATAACTTACACGAGAAAAATATTCGTCCATCAATTCATTTTCCGGCGTATCAGGCGTGGGGTCTTTTCCATTCCAATATTCTAAGAAAAGGGTTTCTTGGTCATCCCCTTTTGCCTTGCTCAATGTTTTCCATTCATCATCTTCTAAAATATATCTCATATTCTGAACAGCTTGAGAAATATCACCTATAGACCTAGAAATCCCTTGGCGAGAGATGGCCAGCATGACAGATGCCTTTTTCTTCTCACCTCCCTGTTTCAACTCAATATCAACCCGTTTTCGAAGGCCCTGCTTGGCCACTTCTTCAGGAATGATAATCCGCTGATGAAAATAATTTTCTGATGCAGTAGACTGAAATGTCTTTTTCCATAATTCTTTTTTCTTTGAATTACGTATGACAATTTCCAAGTCATAAGGCCCTTTTTCCACTTTACCTGAAATGAATATAGATGTACGTGTTAGTTTTTCTCCAAGCATGCTTTGAAATAATGGAATTTCATTATCATTCAATCCCCACCGTCCGGATAAATAATCCAGGAAAAAAGGTGTATAAAGGGCGATTTTCTCTCTATGCTTTTGAAATTTGAGCTCTTTATTACGGACGCCACTATTATTGGAGTCTCTGTCTAATAATTCAGCGGAGATGACATAATCCCCCGGGGGCACTTTGAATTCATAAAAATGGATGGTAAAGATATCACGGGAAGCAGATTCGAGATAATTTTCTGTTTGGAGCGATTTGGCCCAGTGTTTCCGGCCCACTCGAACACCTTTTTTCTCCTTTAATGAAATTGTGGCTTCATATTCAGCTTCAAAACCATTTCCGGATTTTATGAATTGAAGCACATGATTGGGCACGGATAAATAAGATAAGATACGTATGGAATCAGAATATGCATCCGCAACGCTGTAAACAAAAAATCCATACTGGCGGATTACATCTTTTTCCCGTTTGCTAGACGGATTTATCTGAGCTGATAAATGGGCGGCCAGCATCAAGCAACCAACTATAGCTATTCTAAATTTATTCTTCATTTGTATCGATACGAAGTGAGGCCTTCGGATGTTCCCATCCAAATTTTTCTACCATGAATATACATGTCGTTCACCTGTCCAATGAACGGATAATTATAGATATCCATTAAATGTTTTTTCATCTCATACTTTGTAATGCCATTTACTGTTGAAATGAATATTGTATTTTTGTCCACTGCCATTGCTTTCACATCTATTCCACCATAAATACTCGCATCAACTGCATTAGACCATTGGCGGTTCCGAAGATTAAATTTTAAAATACTTGAGCGATTTGCAATATATATATTGCCTTTATCTTGAGTGATGGCTGTGTAGTCATCGTGCCGGACAGGATATATAAATTCTTTAGGCTTATAACCAAATGATTCACCATCATATAATTTTTGATTTTTTGTATCAAAGATAAATAAGCCTGTTTCTGTACCTATAAAGATTAAGTTGTTACTAAATGTCAAATCATGGATATAAACATTGTTAAATTGATTGATGAGTTCATGGTCCACTTGCTGTTTATCTTTAATATTTAATAATGCAAGACCATTAGGAGAACCAATCCATACTTGCCCATCCACTTCAATCATATCAGTCACCCAATTTTTCCCCCCGCCGAGACTTAATCCATAATTTCGCCAATATTCCTTTTTCTTATGATAAACCAAAATGCCATCCTCTCCACCAAACCAAACCTCTTTCTTCAATTCAAGGATGGAAAATATTGAAATGGGATCCATATTGATACGATCTTCAAATACATAAATATCCGAAATTTCACGATCTGAATCAAAACAGGTAATACCATCAGTTTGGCTATTTAGCAATCCTCCAATCCAAAACGAATCTTTCCCCCCTATAGATTGAATATCCACTTGCCCTAGTCCAAAATGATAAGGTGTAAAAGTTTTCATGGTTGGATCTCCACGAAAGAATGTACCATCCTCTGTACCAATCCACAGTTCACCCATCCGGTTGCGGGCATAAGTGGTTAATCGCATTTGCCGACCATCCGGATTAAATAGGGAATGGAGGTCAGTCATCCACCCATCGGTGATTGAATATTCAATCAATTCGTTAGATAAATCGATATGAAAACGAGCCAATCCTGAACTCCATTGCACCGGTTCATCAGGATTCGGCATGATACCCAATTGAACACCTGTTAATGGATCAATACGACGGACTTCAGATCCTAAATCAAGCCAAATATAATTATTGGATTCTCCTATCCTTTCCACAAATTGGTTAGAGAAAAAACCAAAATGGTTATTTGCCATAAACCGCCAATTCCCAGCTTCGTCATAACTATGCTCGACACCAAATGGTGTGGCCACCCATAAAACACCATTCGTAGCACGGTGAACTGCTGTTATTGAATTACTCTTTAATCCTTGGGCACGGGTAATGGGTTCTTCAAATCGATTAGAAAATATATTAAACCGCTGAACACCGCCGTGGTGCGTGCCGATATAAGCATACTGATCACTAAAAGAAATTGAATTTACTTGTCCCGGTTTTCGGTATTGCACAAAATCAAATGGATGAAACCGAAGATCAGGTTGAGCGAATGTCGCTCCTATAAATGATATGATTACCCAAAATTGACGAAATGATGTATTTCCGTAAGACATGGTTAGGAATTTAATATAGAAAAAAAGGGAAATTAAATGCTGTTATGGTGTTCCACCATTTCATTCAGCATTGTGAGCGTAATGGGTACAACACCTGCTTCTTCACATACTCGACCGGCAGCATAATTAGAAAGCGCCACTGATTCTTCGGGTGAAGCGCCACATAGGTCTGCCAAAGTAAATGTAGCGATAACTGTATCCCCGGCACCGGAGACATCATGTACACGCCGCGCTTTTGTAGGGATATGATGATAGTCAGAACCGGCAAATAATGAAACACCGTCTGCACCGCGAGTAATCATCAAAATTTCTGCATTCAACTCATTTTTCAAATTGAATCCAGCTACCTCTAAGGCATCCTGTTCATCAAAGGCATTTCTGAATTCAACTAGATTAGGCTTGAATAATCTTACATTTTTATAAGCTTTAAAATTGGTTTTTTTCGGATCTACATAAATGGGGATTTTTCGATCATTTGCCATTTGAATTAATGACTCAATTGAGATAGAGTTCAGTACACCCTTGTTGTAATCTTCTAAAACAATTGCATCCATTTGATCTAAGCTGGAATTCACTGATTCAGCCAATGCTTTATTGGATGTTTCAGACAAATCTATATTCACTTCTCGATCGGCCCGGACTACCTGCTGGTTTTGGGCCATAATACGTGACTTAACTGTAGTTGGCCGTTGATCACTTTCTACCAAATTAGTGCAAACGATATTCCGACGATCCAATTGGTCTGCCAAAATTTTACCTTCGGGATCTGATCCGATTAATCCAATAACGGATACTTCACACCCCAAGGAGGCCAAATTCAATGCTACATTTGCTGCACCGCCGGGGTTGTGTTCAATTTTATTCACCTGAACCACAGGTACAGGCGCCTCAGGTGAAATACGATCTGTATGTCCCCAAAGATACGTATCAAGCATTAAGTCGCCGACAACCAGCACCTTTTTACTCGAGAATAAGGATGTAATTTCTTGGAATCGTTCTTTTTGCATCATTAAATGTCTTCAGTCATGATGGTTCGTTCAGGCAATACAACGGCCAGGATGATATATAATAATAGACCAATGCCGATACTCATGAGGGACCCAAAAACCCACAGGGCACGAATGATGGTTGGGTCTATACCCAAAGATACACCTAAACCGCCACACACACCGGCTAATTTTTTATCTTGGTCAGATAAATGAAGCGGCTCCCAATCTTGAGTATCCTCACTGGATCCGTTTACCGTTGTGGATCGGGAATAGAGTAAAAATATACCCGAACCCACCAAAAATAATGCCACAAAAATATTGAGTAGGTTATCCCAGAAAATATCCCAAATGATGAATAATGCATGATCAAAACGAATAAAAACGGCGATGCCTGCAATAATCAATAAAATTCCCCAAAGTGGATTTTGTTTTATGGAATCTAGATTAAACTTTTTGGGTGTCTCTGACTCGTCAGGGATCATTATCCATGACACAACATAGGCCAATATACCTGCACCACCAAAAATGGTGAAGAATACCAATACCAAGCGCACCAAAGTGGGATCAATGGAGAAATATTGAGCCAGACCGCCACACACACCGGCGATCAATCGGTCAGAATCTGATCTGTAGATACGTTTCATTACAGAAATTTACATCATTTATTCAGATTAGCGCGCTGATCTTTGTCTTGGCTGCCTTCTTCTTTTATTTTTCCGTCCGGATTGCTGAGGCCGCTGTTGGCTTGTCCCTTTGCCTTTCCCAACCCCAGGTCTAATTTTCGCAATATGGCCATTATCCAAATAAATCAATACAGATGCAATTAATTTCAAATGCTGATCGTGTGGTGAAGATAAGAGAATGGTTGTCCCTTGATCCTTATTCATTCGATTCAACCGTTTCCGGAATTCTGATTCCATATCCTTATCAAAATAAATGCCATAATCATCAACCAATAACACTCTGGGATCGGATTCAATCGCCAATGCCATATTAATACAGGCCACCTCGCCCTTGGACAAGTCAGAGACTGATCGATCCAACAATGACTTCCAAGTGCCATTATGAATATAGCGAGAAAGAATCTGATCCGCGGACTTATCCTTAAACAAATCAGAAACTTTACTCCCTTTTAAATCCCCACCCAAACAGGATAGTTTTATCTCAGGGTTGGATTTGACTTTCCCAAGCCAATTGGTCTCAAAGGTTGCATTATCGTATTTAAGCGTTCCTTCTGATTCTTTTTCCAATCCAGCCATGATATTCATCAATGTGGATTTTCCAGATCCAACTGACCCCACAATACCATACACCGTCCCCCGGTGAAATTGGAGTCTACCTACATTAAGAACTGTTTCATTGTTATAAGACTTTTTAAGGCCTTTTAACTCATATATTAAAGTGGATCGTTGATTCATCACTTCTCCTCAAAAGTTAATGATGAATCGATTGGTTATCTAACTGTGCTGAGCCTCTAAGTATCGTTCAGCATCAATGGCAGACATACATCCGGAACCGGCAGCGGTGACCGCTTGTCGATAGACGTTATCCTGTACATCTCCACAAGCAAAAACGCCTTCGATATTTGTGGCTGTACTGCCATTTTTCGTGACCAAATATCCTGATTGGTCCGAATCTAAATAATCTCCAAATAAATCCGTATTTGGCTTGTGACCGATGGCCATAAAAACGCCATCACATGCTTCCTCTCTCGTCTCACCATTTTGAGTATCTTTTAATGTGACAGCATGGACACCTTTTTCTTGGGACCCTAAAATCTCATATACGGTGGAATTCCATGCCACGGTAATTTTAGGATTAGCCAGCGCACGATCGACCATAATTTTTGATGCACGAAACTCTTCGCGTCGATGCACAAGTACCACTTCAGACGCAAACTTCGTTAAATAAGTTGCTTCTTCCATGGCCGAATCTCCACCACCAACGACCAGTACTTTCTTATCTTTAAAAAAGAACCCATCACAAGTTGCACATGCAGATACACCGTAGCCCATAAGTTCTGATTCACTTTTTAGGCCGAGCATTTTTGCTGATGCACCGGTGGCAATGATTAATGAATCTCCCATGTACTGTTCATCCCCTACCCATACTTTGAATGGGCGTTCACTAAGATCCACTTTTGTCACATGCTTAAAATGGCACTCGGCACCAAAACGGGTGGCTTGTTTACGGAATTGTTCCATTAATTCCGGCCCCATAATGCCTTCAGGGAATCCGGGATAATTTTCAACATCAGTTGTAATCGTAAGCTGTCCGCCCGGTTGGTTTCCCTCAAGTACCAACGGATTTAAATTTGCTCGGGCCGTATATAAAGCTGCAGTAAGCCCTGCAGGGCCTGAGCCAATAATGATAACCTTTCGATTCATTCTATTGGTTAATTAATTTTTAAACAACTGTATCGAGTAGATCAGTTATTTTAGTTTTGGGCACAGCGCCTACAATTTGATTCACCACTGCACCATTGTTGAATATGAGAAGCGTAGGGATACTCCTTACGCCAAACTGACTGGCCACTTGATTATCGGTGTCGACATTTAGTTTTCCCACCTTTACGGTTTCGGAATAATCGTCGGCCACTTCATCGACTACCGGCGCGATTGCGCGACAAGGTCCGCACCATTCCGCCCAGAAATCAATAAGCACTGGCGTATCGGACTGCAATACCTCAGCGTCAAAATTCGCTGCGGTAAATTCTTTGACATTTTTAGACATATCTTCTCCATATTTCGGACTTAAAAAACGGTTAGAAACTTAGGGAATTTAATTCCTTGTAAAAAATACCAATTTCTTAAATTATAATTTTTCTGAATATTTGTTCAATTTGTAATAGGAATGGGCTTCCCATCCAGATCATCCGGATAGGGCACGCCTAACAATTTTGCCACTGTCGGTGCAATATCAACCGAAAAAACTTTTTTAGATATACTTTTACCCTTTTCTCCCCCTTTTGCGATAATGAAGGGTACATGTGCATCATAGTCATAATGTGTACCATGGCTAGATCCAGCCTGATAGCGCCAGGTCCAGTATTTTTTAGGTATTAAATACACATCCGGGCTTTTTTGAGGATGAATCATATTATTCAAACGTATTTCCAATTCTGAATCCCCCCCTCTTAATATTTCTTCCCTTGTTAAAACTGCAGAAACACCTGGAATCTTCAAAAATGTATTTTTCAAAATTTTTGTGGCTCTACGCTTAGCAAAGTATCCCATTTTTTCATTATAATAGAAATTATTTCCGTATTGAATTACCTGATTCGGACCGATTTTTGATTCTATTTCTTTTAATGCACTTTCATACATAGCATTCCTTGTTGCTTTTTGGATCCTACCAGCATCTTTACCTTGAGACTGTGCATATTCTGGTAAATCAACTGCACCATGGTCACTCGTTAGTATATATAACACATTCCCCTTACCGATAGATTCTTCTAAACTCTGAATTAATATTCCAAGCTGTTTATCTAACCTCAAGTAATTATCCATCTGTTCATGAGAATGAGGACCAAAGCTGTGACCAATACCATCAGTGGCTGATAATCCTAAAAAGAGAATATCTATATACGAATCCATTCCCATCTCATAGATTTCTATAGCCTTTTTTCCAAGCTGTATAGTTAACTCATCCCCATATGGAAGTGAATAATAAAATCCCAAAAATTCAGATAATTCAACTTCATTAAATTTAATTGGGAATATTGGGTTATAACCATTTTTCATAGTATAATCCGCTTCTCCGTAAGTATAATCATCTCGCGTGTTTTTATTATAAATTTTTTCAGGCAAAATACGATTCCATATGGAATCTCTATAAGCAGGTATGTTTCTTTTTTTAGTTTCTTCTTTAACCCATAATGGTAAAGAATCTGCATAATAGGTGGATGTAGTATAGCTTCCCATTCGATCATCCCATAAGACCATATTTGGATTTTTTCCGCCCATGAAGACTGCAGCGCGATCCTTACCTGATATAGAAACGATTTTAGAATTGGGAGTGCTTTCTTTCAACCAATCACCTAAAGCAGTAACATTTATATTTTTATAAGAGCGACCCGTTGAGGAATCAGATAATTCTATAGAAGTTGTATCCTCAACACAATACCAGACTCGATTTAAATTTCTATCATACCATTCATTGGCGATTATTCCCTCTTTGCCTGGATAACGGCCAGAGACTATAGAATAATGACCTGGTCCAGTAACCGTATGACCATGATTATGGAAAACATTTTCAAATTGGATCCCATGGTCCATGAGCCAACGTAACCCACCGTAAAATAAATGGTCGTATTTCTTCAGCAGGCTGGGCATTCCTTGATCAACAGAAATGAATACAACCAATTTCGGTTTATCAATAGATTTTATTTTAAAGCCATAAAAGAAAAATGCCGCTGCTAACGGCATTAAAAACCACTTTTTCATTTCACTCTCAAAAATCTTCGTTTGCCGACTTTAATCACCATTTCATTTCCTTTAGAAATAACTAAATCTATATCCGTAACCTTTTCATTATCGATTCGAACTGCGCCTTGTTTCATCATTCTTCGTGCTTCACCTTTACTTTTAGTCATTCCGCTATCTGCAATAATATCAATTATTGAACAATTTTTACTTAGAATAATTTCATCCATATCTTCGGGTGCATCTTTATTCACAATCACCTGATCAAAATGCTGTTCCGCTTGATGCGCAGCATCTTTGCCATGGTACAGTTCAACCAGTGCTCGGCCTAATGCCCGCTTCACATCTCTCGGATTTACGGTTGTATCACTCAATTGCGCTTTCACTTCTGACATGGTTGCTTCATCTGCATCGGCAGCCAATAAAAAATACTTTTCAATCATATCATCAGAAATGGACATGGATTTACCATACATATCTTCAGGAGAATCCGTAAGCCCAATATCATTACCATATGATTTTGACATCTTCTCATGGCCATCTGTCCCTTCAAGTAATGGGCAAGTGACAATAGCTTGAGGGGATTGATCGTATTCCCGCTGAAGGTCGCGGCCCACAAGTAAATTAAACTTTTGATCTGTACCACCCAATTCTACATCGGCTTGTAATTCTACAGAATCCATCCCTTGGGCTAGAGGATACATAAATTCATGAATGGAAATAGGTGTTTCAGATTTATATCGTTTTGTAAAGTCATCTCTCTCAAGCATACGGGCCACTGTGTAATGGCTAGATAGGCGTATTACATCACTAAAATTCATAACATTAAGCCAATCAGAGTTATAAACGATTTTTAATGTATCGATATTGAGAATATGTCCCGCTTGATCAATATAAGATTGTGCATTCGCCTTTGCTTCCTCTAATGTTAATTGGGGGCGCGTTTTATTTCGCCCAGAAGGATCGCCAATCATTGCGGTGAAATCACCGATCACGAGTATTGCCTCATGCCCCAAATCCTGAAAATGGCGTAATTTACGAAGAACAACCCCATGACCTACGTGGAGATCAGGACGACTTGGATCACATCCCAACTTTACCACCAATGGCTTTCCAGTGGATTTTGATTTCTCCAGTTTGGATTTTAAATCATTTTCAGGAATAATTTCTTCAGCACCGCGGCTGATTAACTCCCATTGTGCATCTACCGATTTAAATGTCATCTTCTTCTATTCCGTAATTCTCTTTGTGCATCACGCTTAATATCTCGTTCTTTGATGGCATCTTTCTTATCAAAAGTCTTTTTTCCTTTGGCCAATCCAATTTCTAATTTGGCTCTACCCTTGTTATTAAAATATATTTTTAGGGGTATAGCCGTCAATCCCTTTTGATCTAGGGATGCCTGTATTTTTGAAATTTCCCTCTTATGGAGCAATAACCTCCGATTTCGTACCGGATCATGCCCTTCAGTTCCCGTATGGGAATATGGGTTAATATGCACGCCAACCACCCATGCTTGTCCTTTTCGGATCACTACATAGGCTTCCTTTACATTGGCATTACCTTCTCTGAGACTTTTTACCTCACTACCCAATAATTCAATACCTGCTTCATAGGTATCCAGAATGTGATATTCGTGGAAGGCTTTGCGATTGGTGGCGACAACCTGATTATCCATAGTCAAAATTCTGACAGCAAAAATACGGAATTCGCCTTTCCGCTTCCAAGTTTATTCCTTGCCGATCGAACATACAAAAATGTAATTTTCTGTCGCTTTTTTGCCCGGGTGGCGGAATTGGTAGACGCGCACGGTTCAGGTCCGTGTGTCCTAAAAGACGTGCTGGTTCGACTCCAGTCTCGGGCACAAACAATGTATTTTACTTATGTACTTCGATCAGCCGACGGAAAACATCGATATGTTGGCCATTGCAAGAATCTTCGATCTCAACTCAATCAGCACAATGCGAGGAATGTAAAAGCGACACGAGAACATCGCCCTTGGGAAATGGTTTATTCGGAAAAATTCAATTCAGAAAAAGAGGCTGTCTTTCGAGAACGGTTCTTTAAGTCAACAGCAGGGCAAAAATGGCTGGGTGAACGGAAAATTTAATATTTTTCATCTATTTCGTAGTCTAGACAACCAAAATCAAAATAAATCGTATTTTCCTTTGTTTGCCCGTTTTACAATATATTGAATTTTCCTATTTACAGATTTGATTTCACTTTTGGTCAAACCGATCTGAATAATATTTCCTTCTTGGCGAACCCCTCTATTCGGTTTTAGGTTTTTGGTGGGCTCTACCACTTCAACACCATTGTCTGTAACATACAACTGAGCCACAACACCCAATTGCCTATTCAAATCATCCAGCGTGATGGTTTTTAATTTATCGATGGTCTTTTTCGGTAACTTTTTGACATGGAGATTTCGCCAAATCGTACCTTTATCACTTTCTGGACTACTAAATGTCACCCCATTATCTACTGAGAATACTCGGGGATTATCCCCATTGATTGAGGTGAGTAAATTTCCTTCGTTACTATCCTTGTGACTAATGATGAAAGTCATGATATTGGTATTGGCAAAATGTTTTGCATATACTGCATTCGTATTGAATTTTTCTTTATCATAGATTTCACCCCCAATAGATACTTCATTTAACCAGTATTGCATCATCACCAATACAACATTTGATTTTTTGAAAGTGGGAACAGCTTCTTTTTCTATGGATAAATATTCTGATAATAGAAATCCTCTTGCTACTGTAGGCGGCACCACAAAATCACTCTCATCCAGAAATAGTTTTTGTAATTCATAGGCTGCAATTTCAAAACGAGGTGCATTATTAAACACGTGGCCTTCATTTAATGCACGACGCCATTTGATTTGCAAATCCTTTCCATCGTCATACTTAAGAATGACTCGTTTCCCAATATCTCCTTTAAATCGTAAATCGCGGAATTTAAAAATTTCAAAATCCTCATGGATGAGCTTACGCTCGATTTCGTCTACAGGATAGGTTATATTGACATCTTGTGCCCAAGGAATGCTTAAAACAAAAACTAAGCATGCTGGTAAATAAAGTCTGCGTTTACATGAATAAGACATTTCATTCCTCCTTTTGATGTCTGGACAATTCCACAAATCAATTTAATCATATAGAATAGTGTCTAAAAAGGTTAATATTCTTCCTCCTGTACCTATACAGCTATAACTTTCATAATGCACATTTTACTTCTTGAACCCTATTTCACAGGGTCCCATCTGGCTTGGGCTGAAGGGTTGCAAAGCTATTCAAAAAATGAAATTGATATATTGTCCCTAAAGGGTCAATTTTGGAAATGGCGATTGCACGGCGGTGCTGTTTCCTTAGCAAATCAATTTAATGGCTTAGAACGATCACCCGATTTAATCTTCGCAACGAGCATGCTGGACTTAACAACATTCCTTGCTTTAACACGAAAGAAATCAAAGGACATTCCCATCGCCATCTATTTTCATGAAAATCAGCTTTCCTATCCGTGGTCACCTACTGATCGTGACGTCATTGAAAATAGGAATAAACATTATGGATTTATCAATTACGCCTCGGCCTTGGCTGCAGATCACGTATTATTTAATTCAAAATACCATAAAAATTCATTTATAAAAGAATCGAAAAATTTGCTAAAACATTTCCCCGATTATAATGAATTGGACTCAATCTCCGCTATTGAGAATAAGAGCACTGTTCTTCACCTTGGACTTGATCTGAATCGATTTGATCCGTTTAAAACGAACCATGATGGGCCACCACTTATCCTTTGGAACCACCGGTGGGAATATGACAAAAATCCAGAGGACTTTTTTCACACATTATTCCGGCTTCAAGATAAAGGAATTGAATTCCAATTGGCGGTACTTGGGGAGAATTTTAAATCGACACCATCCATTTTTGATGAGGCCAAGGAAAAGCTATCTGAAAAGATTGTCCACTTTGGCTTTTGTAAATCGTTTGAAACCTATGCCCAATGGCTGTGGAATGCGGATATATTACCCGTCACCAATATCCAAGATTTCTTCGGTATCAGCATTATTGAAGCGATTTATACTGACACATATCCCCTTTTGCCTAATCGGCTTACTTATCCTGAACTACTGCCGGAAAAATACCATAAAAATCACATTTATATAGATGAATCAGATCTTTATGAAAAACTCAAATCAGCCATCATGGATATTTCACATGTAAGAACATGTAAATTTTCGGCAATTGCTGAACCATTTGACTGGAGTAATATGGCACCAGTATATGACGAGTTATTTTCGACTTTTATAGATTAATCCTGAAATGATTCAGGTGATGTTCTGAGTGCAGACGTCACTTTCTCAAATGCATCAATAATATCTTGCGCATCCTGTGCATCGCCTAGTAAATGATTTTGTTTTAACCAGACAGCTTCTTCGTCGGCAATTCGCTCTGTGACGGGCATACTCAATGAACTATAATCATACCCTTTGAGCCATGGATATTCATCCACATCCGTAACAAATAATTTCTCCCGATACAATGGCGTATAGCCCATATATGTATAAATACCCTCCGCTTGCATAGCTTTGAAGAATTTCTCCCTCGGTATGCCATGAAATGCGTCCGCATTGTACCGCGTTAGATAAATATGATTAGCCTGTCGTGTGGTTCCCTCATAAGTCCCATTTAACGTGATGCCGTCGATTTGCCCGATGGCATCATCCAATCTTTGTCGATTTGCATCTCGTAATGCCATATCATTAAAAATGGAATCTATCTGGGGCATAAGCATACTGGTGGCCATGGCATTCAGTCGAAAATTTCCACCAAGAAATGAATGCTCATAAAATTCGCCTCCTTTTGTCCGACCGCAGTTATGATAAGAAAAACACTTTTCATAAAATGTTTCGTCGTTGGAGACAATGGCTCCACCTTCGCCGGCGGACATATTTTTTGATGTTTGAAAACTAAAAATACCACCGAGGCCCAATGCACCCACTTTCGTCCCTTTCCATTCTGAACCATGGGCTTGGGCTGCATCTTCAAGAATGGGGATATCATGTTTTTGCCCAATCGCTAAAATGGCATCCATGTCTGCAGGATTCCCTGCAATGTGGACAGGCATAATGGCCTTTGTTTTTTCGGTTATGGCATCCTCAATCAAATTGGGATCAAGGTTAAATGTATTTTCGTCTATATCCACAAAAACAGGTACCGCATTGGCCATGAGAACAGCGGAAGCAGTGGCGATAAAAGTATAGGGTGGTATAATCACTTCATCTCCAGCCTTCACACCGGCTGCTTTGAGCATGACCCAAAGGGCTGTGGTGCCGGAACTGGTGCTGATACAATGTTTCGCATCTTGGAATCTAGCAAATTGTTCTTCAAACCGACTGATAGCCGCGCTGCCTACACCCCACCCATCATTCTCTAATGTTGAAATGATAGCATCTTTTAAGTCGGATGTGGGTCTTGGCCATTCTGGGAATGGCTTGGTTCGAATCGGGTCACCGCCGTGAATTGCAAGTTTAGACATGGTGTGTTATATAATTCCTTAATTATTTGAACGGAATATTACTGAATTATACAAATGCTGGCCAATTAACTATTCATTTCCGCCTGATTTTCAGAACCCCATGCCATATGTTCACACCCCACTGACATATAGACAGTATAAAATGAAATATAGGCAATATTCTATTTATGGCACAGACATTGTCATTATTGGGGTGAAATATTTTGAAAACTAAACAAAACAAAGGAGTCACAAATGACTTTAGTAAAATGGAACCCAACTCGTTCATTAATTACCGATTTTGACCGGATGCTGGACGGCATCTTTAACGATGGATGGAATTTGAATCCGACGATTCGAACCAATGCCATCCCTGTTGACATTTCGGAAAATGACAATGCATTCATATTAAATGCGGACTTTCCGGGATTTGACAAAACAGATGTAAATCTCACTATTGAAGAAGGTGTATTAACATTGAGTGCCAATCGGGAATTGGATAACAAATCTAATGATGGTGCTTACCGCATTCGGGAAAGACGTGCCGGATCATTTAGTCGCAGTTTCACACTTCCAGAAAATGTGTTGGCGGATGATATCAATGCCAAATTCAAAAATGGCACATTATCTGTTACCATTCCCAAAGCAGAAGAAGTTAAACCGGACGTTCGTCAGATCAAGATCGGTTAAAATGAAAACCAAAAGGGGCGCGAAATAGCGCCCCTTTTTTTAAACAATATCAATTAATCTTTTTAGAATTCTAATTGCTGATTCTTCATTCAGCGGAGTCTGTTTTGTCACAGAAATTGATCGTGCCAATACATTCGTTCCCATATACTCTAACTGAGATCGAAATGCAGCAATGAATCGATGTCCTGATCCCCAACTTTGGGTGGCAATGAGAGCAAACTTACCAATAAATGCATCACGCCAATTTTTGGATTTTACCGTTACCCAGGTAATGGCATTGGATAAAATAGGCGGTACACCTCCATTGTATTCAGGTGAACAAAATATAAACCCATCCGCTTCATTTAAGGCTTCAACCAGACCATTAATAGATTCACCATCCAAGGATGCATCGCCACTGTATAATGGTAATGGATGATCTTCCAGACAAATTAAATTTGCTTCCTGCCCCTCGCCTTTGAGTAATGATTGTAGATTTTTGGCTAACGTCAGGTTATTGTCTTTTGTGGCAGAAATGATTAATAGTTTACCCATTATACGACCACACCTCCATCCACATTGATAACCGTACCACTGATATAAGATGCCTCATCGCTGGCCAAAAAACAATAAGCGTTGGCTACATCTTCTGGCTTACCCCATCTTTTTACAGGCACCTTGTTCCCCATCATCTTGATAATTTTTTCCGGCATTTGGGCCGTCATATCTGTTTTGATGAATCCCGGTGCTACCGCATTCACGCGGATGCCATCTTTGCCTAGTTCACGGGACCACACTTTTGTCATGCCAATGACACCTGATTTTGTGGCCACATAGTTGGTTTGACCAAAATTCCCATAATGCCCCACCACTGAAGACGCATTTAATATAACACCGCTCCCCTGTTCTTTCATGATCGGTGCCACGGCCTGTGTACACAGATAAACACCTTTTAAATTGACTTCAATCACCCGATCAAATTGTGCTTCTTCCATTTTCACCAATGTGCTATCCATGAGGATACCTGCATTATTCACTAATACGTCCACGCGGCCATAAGCATCCATGGTGGACTGAATCAAGGAATCCACACTCTTTTTATCAGCCACATCCGTTTTGACAAATAATCCGCCCACTTCATCCGCAGTGGACTTTCCGGATGTTTCTTCGAATTCTGCTACCACAACTTTGGCACCCTCTTTCGCAAATTGTTTTGCAGTAGTTTTTCCAATGCCTCGACCGCTACCCGTAATAACGCAAACTTTACCATCTAATAAGTTCATTAGCATAACTCCATCATAAATTAAGTAATTTCGATACATTAAAATTACTTGTTGAAATTGAATTAAAGAAAGCAATCCAATGATTTTAGAAAATATTTTAGGTGCTATTGGCAATACACCAGTCGTTAAGCTTCATTCTTTTGCTAACAAATTGAATTGTGAATTATATGCCAAATGTGAATTTTTTAATGCAGGCGGTTCTGTAAAAGACCGGATCGGTCTGCGGATGGTCGAGAATGCCGAAAAATCAGGAAGAATCAAACCAGGAGATACTCTTATTGAGCCAACATCTGGAAATACTGGTATTGGATTAGCTTTGGCGGCGGCAGTAAGAGGATATAAAATGATAATTGTAATGCCAGAAAAGATGAGCATGGAAAAGGAAGTAACCCTTCGTGCTTTAGGTGCTGAAATTATTCGAACGCCGACAGAAGCAGGCCACGATGACCCTGAGGGGTTGTTTGAGGTCTCAAAACGATTGAATAAAGAGATCCCAAACTCTCACATCCTAGATCAATATGGCAACCCAGACAATCCAAATGCACATTATGAAGGGACTGCAGAAGAAATATGGGATGAATTTGGATCTGATCTGGATATGGTTGTTGTCGGGGTCGGTACGGGAGGTACGATAACAGGTATTGCAAAAAAGCTAAAGGAAATGAATCCAAATATTAAAATTGTAGGTGCAGATCCTTACGGTTCCATTCTTGGAGGTGGAGATGAAATTTTTCCATATCAGGTTGAAGGTATAGGATACGATTTTTTCCCTGATGTTCTTGACAATTCTCTAGTAGACCAGTATATAAAGGTTGATGACCAAAATTCTTTTGTTATAGCGCGAAAATTGATTAAAGATGAGGGGCTTCTTTGTGGTGGATCAAGTGGCACAGTAGTTTGGGCTGCACTCCAAGCGGCTCAAACTTTATCTGAAGGACAAAAATGCCTATGTATACTCGCAGACGGAATTCGAAACTATTTAAGCAAATTTATTGATGATAAGTGGATGAAAGAAAAAGGATTCAGTATTTAGTTATGATCAAATAAAAGCGAATCTGCACCTCGAAGTTTTAGGCAGCTTATTCTAATATCAAGTTCAAAAATTAAAGCTGACTTAATATGGATTTTGGGAAGTGCATTGTGACAAGCATATTGGGCACATCTACAACCTCAGCGATCTTTAAATCGCCGATCAAAGAACAAAGCATATAAGCTTCTTCTTCCGTCAAATCATAATTACTTGAGAGGTGATCTACCATATAATTTACTGCTTTTTTTGTAGCAATATCGATGGTTTCACCAAAGCCGGTAACTGCATAGATTTCATCATTTTCATATTGGGGTTCTGGAATGGGGACCTTACCCTTCAATACCCTTACTCGATAAGTGATGGTCATGGGTGATTCTAAAGCGGTACCACAAACCTCTCCCAATCCTTGTACTGCATGTGTATCACCAATAGAAAAAAGGGCACCATCAACCAGCACAGGAAAATAGACTGTAGTACCTTCAACAATACTGGGGTCGTCCATGTTACCACCATTTTCACGAGGAGGTATTGTTGAAAGTAATTCATCCGTATCAGGGGCCACTCCCATGACACCAGCAAATGGTTTTAATGGGATTTTTACTTTATTTTTATAATTGATCGTTTTGCTATTTGTATCAATATCATAAATGGAAAGTTTTGGATTTGGAAAACGGTCTGTTAAAAAACCAAATCCACCTACAATTGCCTGCCATCCATAATCGTGTAGATCTATCTTCAATAGATCAACAGCCAAAATATCGCCTACCTCAGCATTTTCAACATATACTGGACCAGTCAAAGGGTGAATTGGATCAAAATCGATATTTTTTAAATCTTCAAGTGTGGCATTTTTGCCTAATTGACCATCTGATGCTTCACTTGTCTCTACCTGAATCACAGCTCCAGATTCTACCTTTAGTACTGGCTCAATGGTTCTACTGAACTTATTGTGTTTTTGATCTGCTGATAGATAATGGTCGACCTGAATTGATTCTGATTTTTCACAGGACATGATCAATAGACTTGTAATCAAAAAAATGATTAGTTTGATATTATTCATTGGTTTCCTCTATATGTTGATGAATAAAATAATTTATACATAATAATTTTGACCGCCAGGAGGTATAATCTTATCCTGGCGGTCAAATGATTTTCTGGCAGGTTTATTTACCTTTTGTTTCAGCTTCAGGAATTGGGAAGGAATCAAAAACCTGATCACCTCGACTGGAACGATCATTCGGCAGTGAACCTGTTTTACCATACCTTCTCATGTCTACCCAGCGATGGCCTTCCATAAATAGAGAATATCTCTTTTCATGAAGAAGTTGATCCAATCCGCCACTTGCAGCATCGGCAAGTCCATGGGCACTGCGAACTGCATTGATCTCAGTCAAACCATCCCCGCCTTTACCGATATTTGCTTCTGCTTTTAATAGTACTAACTCTTCATTACGGACAATCGCAACAGGATCATAAGCACCACCCCAAACAGAAACAGCTAAATTACTCTGTAATCCATCATAAACGGTTGTGTCGGCTCTTTCCACGATTTTTGAAGTATACCTTGGATCACCTGCTTCTGCATCTGTTTTGTATGACATATGAGCCATTGTTCTAACATAGCTTGCATTAGGGTTTTCATACATCCCGTTAGAGGCATCTCCCTGCCCCGAACCAAATACGTGATAAACGCCCAAATCCATGTCACCGTTTGCATCCATGAATGACTGGCCTAAAGCTGTCAGTGCTTTATCCCACTGACCCATATATACTGCCACCCGCCCAGCAAGTGCCCGATTGAACTTCTTGAAGGTTGCAGGTGTATCAAAACCAGAAAAACCAGAAGATAACTTGAACCCAAAAGAAGCGCCTGCAGCATCTAATGCACTACTTGCGTCATCCAGCAATCTGGCAATTTCTGTAAATGCAGCAGACTTGCTTGCCGGATCTGAATCCAATCCATTATAAGGTGCAATTTTTACACCATTATTATTCTGCATATTCAAAGCCAATAATAACTGGTAGGCTTCAATCGTTTTTGCAAACCCTTCCACACCTTTATCATCGGATTTTTCAAGCAACAACTGACAGTTCTTGATCACTCTGTATCGGGAATTCCATGAGGAATACACAACAAAACCACCTGGATCTAGAGGCCCGTGAATCAATTCACCGGTATACCTAGGATCTGCAGGCTCAAAGTGATAAGCTTCTCTCCCAACACTACTAACACCTATCAAATAGTTTGAAAGACTTCCTCGCATTCCTGCTTCAGCTCCCGTAACGAGTGACTGAACCGTTGCAGAGGCAGTTGAGGGTGAATTAGGATCTGGAAAATTCAAATCTTCACACCCAAGTGCTATTAAATAAAGCGGGAGAATGTATTTTAGTAATTTCATATTTCTTTCTCCTTAGAAACTAACGTTAACAACTAAGTACAGTGATTTGGATAAAGGGTAAGGCCCAGTATCAACTGAACCCCCTACTCCAACATTACCAAATTGGCTTACGTCGGGGTTCCATCCATTATACGGAGTAGTTTGCCAAAGATTTCTTCCAGTAACACCAACCTGAAGACGTTCTACAGCAGAAGACCCAACCAGAGATTTCGGTAAGCTGTAAACCACTGAAAGTTCTGATAGTCTTACATAATCAGCGTCCTGGACATATGGTTTGGTCATTGCACCTAGATTAGCTAGACGGTAGGGTCCATTGTTCAATTTACCTTCAGGGTCCAGACCTTTGTCATCATAATCATAGGTAGTACCGCCAAGATCTGCAATAAGCTCCTGAAGATTGATGTTCTGCCCACCTTTTTTCCAATCTACATGGGCTATCACAGAAAGATTTCCTAATGAAAGTCTGTTGTTAAATCCCATCATAAAATCAGGTGATTCGCTGCCAAGTTTCACATGGTTGCCATTTGCATCCAATTCGGAACCTACGATCGTGTGTGGATCCCATCCTTTTTCAATCCTGTAAGCACCTAAAAATGTGGCAAAACCGCCTGTATTGTAAGGATCTACATCAAGTTTCGTAATCTCTGCACTTGAAGAATAATAGGTGGTTCTAGAGAGCCAATCCATTTCTTTTGAGCGGATCGGATTAAGAGTTACTCCTAATTCAACGCCACTAGTTTTCATACTGCCTGCGTTTGCCCATTTAGTCGAAAACCCTGTTGAAGGCGCTTCTTCTACCTGCAGGAGTAGACCTTCTACATCTTGATTATAGATGGTAAACTCAACACCAAGTCTTTTATCAAGGGCTGAAAAATCAATACCAAACTCAGTTTCAGTAGTTCTTTCCGGCTCTACATCTTCATAACCTGATACACCACCAGAAACCAGGCCACCCATACCACCAATATTAAAAGGTGACATTGAAGTGTATTTTGCCGTTGGTGGTGGAAGGTTACCCGTTTGACCATAAGCCACACGGACCTTAAGGTTATCAAAGATTCCCGCCAATGAACCAAACTGATAGGACCCTGCTACTTTTGGATACCAGTTATATTCATCTGTTTTACCAAGCGTACTACTCTTATCACCACGTACACTGGCTGCTAAATAAATAGCATCGCCAATTTGAAGTTCCTCTTGAGCAAAAATTCCTCTGTCTTGCTGGAATCGGCGAGACTGCAAGGTGGATGTAGAAGCGGACTGATCTATGTTGGTCTGAGTTACAACCATCCCTGATGCCATTATACTAGAATAATTCCAATCAAGGGTTTCATAGCTTAGACCAGCAGTGGTAGTGGATTTCAAAGAACCCATGGTGGTTCGAAAAATACCATTTAAATTCACATTGGTGTTTAAACTATGGGTATTTGTCAATACTGACTGACCCGGATTATCTTTTCCTTTCTCATCCTGTAATTCAGGAGGTGAGAAAATTTCATTTAACTGACCAACATAATCACCACTAAATACTGCGTTGAGCGAAAAACTTGAAGAACCGGTCCTTAAAACTGTATAGTCAGCTGAAATGCTTCCAGTTGCTCTGTTAACTGTTTCTTCATTCGTAAGAACTGCGACAGTGTGCAAAGGATTGGAAGGGTTCGTTGGATGATCTGGCCAACTACCATCTTCACGTTGATTAATATCTACGAAATTGGGTGTAAAGCCAAAAGAAAAATTATAGGACTTATTCGTATTGTCATTTCCTGTAATACCACGATCTGATTTTGTCCTTGCCAGATAAGCGGTACCACCAAGTTTCAATTTATCAGAAACATTGTGATTCAAATTCAGGCGACCTGCAAATCTTTCATAATACCGATTTTTAACAATACTCTCTTCATCAAGGTATTGAGTAGATAGGTAAAATTGGGTTTTCTCACTACCACCACTCACACTTAAAGATGTTTCTTTCAGGGAACCATTATTCCCGTAAAGTAAATCTTCGTAGTCGTACGTTTTTGTATATTTTCCATTGGATACAGAACCGAGATCTGCCACTGATTTCCCAAACTGTTCTACTGCTTCATCATAAGTGAAATCTCTGGTTCCTACTTTATTTAGTATCGTACTGGTACCCATTTTTTGGGAAAAATTGACCCTTGTTTTACCTGCTTGTCCTTTTTTGGTTGTAATTAAGATTACACCATTGGTTGCCTTTGCACCATAGATTGCTGCAGCACTGGCGCCTTTCAAAACTTCAATACTCTCAATATCATTGGGATTAAAGTCAGAAATTCGGTTTGCAGGCTGACCTTGGGGTCGTGCACTTCCTGCACCTGTTGCTGCGCTCACCACATCTATACCAGATTGGTTGGTCGAATTATTAACGATAACACCATCAATGACATATAGAGGTTGGGTTTCACCAGTAATTGTTGAGACGCCTCTAAGGTTCACGCTAATCCCGCCACCTGGGGCACCGGAATTATGTCTGACCCTAACACCTGCAAATTTACCATTCAAGGCAGCATCCAGTGTCTGAACTGGCGCACCTACCAACTCTTCGCCACTTACTGAAGCAACAGCATTGGCAGCATTCCTACGTTTCACAGTAGATGCCAATCCCGTAACAAGTACTTCATCACCTTTTAGAATGTCAACTGTCAATTGGATAGCAAGAGGCATTGGAGTATTCGCTGATACCTGCAACTCCTGTGTTTCATAGCCAATGTATGAAACAACAAGAATTCCCTGATTTACATCAAGGGAAATATCGTATTCTCCATCCAGATTTGTAGTTGTTCCTAAATAGGTGTCTTTAAGAAATACCTGGACGCCGGCAAGGGGTTGCCCTTCTACATCTGTAACAGTACCATTAACTGATAGCTGAGCAGATATCATACCGGCTAAAACCAAGTATAATGCTAACTTTCGCATTGATTTCTCCTATTTTTTTGAAATTTATGTAAAAAAAAACCCGCCAATAAGCGGGTTTTACTAATGTTTTATTAAAAGATGTATTTTACCCGCTAGGACACATCTGCTTCCTTAATAAAAATATACCAAATGTATGTAATCGGGTGAAATTCTCTTTTCATAACATAAAATCTTATCACTATAAAAAGTCCATAGCAAGAATTTTTTGTCTTAAAATATATTTTATGAAATAAGCACTGAAACAAGCCCCAATCGATGGGGCTTGTTTACTTTTTAATATTCTCCACTATTTCAATAATACCATCTTTCGTGTCTTAACAAACTGATTTGCTCGAAGCTGGTATAGATAGACCCCAGCACCTACGGGGTCACCATAATCATTGGTGGCATCCCACTTGATTGAATGGTAACCCGCAGGCGTATCGTTCATATTGAATGTCTTTATTTTTTGACCCAGCATATTAAATATGGTAACGGTTGCATCAGTTACTTCTGGTAAATCAAATCGTAGTGTGGTTGTAGGGTTAAAGGGATTTGGATAGTTCTCATGCAAGGCAAAATCGGTCGGTATTCCTCCCTCACCTGCTATGGAGAGATAATCATATCGAATTACAAATAATACTCTATCATCTCCCGTAACTTTTACAGTATCTATCTTATCCGTTGCAATTACGCTAAACTTAACAGTTGCTCTAGCTAACATAGGAAAAGCTTCAAATACACCATCTGCCAATTCCTGAAAAGTTAATTGAACTGTTGTAGTGGTTGTATCATAAACTTGTTCTGGCGGGTTAACACCTGTTTGAGCGTAAACAAGATAATGAATAATATCTCCATCCACATCTATACTTTTATCCCATTCCATTCCATAAATATCTGCAGTATTCGTTTTATTTATATTAATTGTATCTAAAGTACTACTTACCCATTCAAATGCAGTTGGTGCATCCTGTACTGGATTTACCGTCAAATTAAATGATATAGAATCCGTTGAAGTTCCATCTGAAGCATAAGCCTTTATATTTGCTACTCCATACCAATTCGCAGTCGGCGTTAAAGTAAGTTTAGATGAGCTAATGGTAGTCGCAACTCCGTTTGTATCTGAAACCGCTGTGAATGTGGTTGTGCCTGCAAAAGTGGACGTTAGAGTAACATCTGTGGAATTATCCTCATCAATGGTTTCATCTTGTACTGAAGCTATATCATCCACTGGAGTCACGGTTAACTTAAATGTGGTTGAATCCGTTTCAGTTCCATCCGAAGTATAAGCTGTGATATTCGCTACTCCATTCCAATCGGCCTTTGGTGTTAACGTTAATGTTGTTGAAGATATTGAAACGGTTACTGCATTCGTATCAGATACTGCAGAATAGGTAAGCGCATCACCATCAGGATCAGTCCCACTGAGCGTAACAGTCGAAGATCCATCTTCATCGATTAAAACATCAGTAACCGCTGCAATAACTGGTTTAGCATTTGGATCTAAATTAACTGTAAAAATACCCGCACCATGGGTAGCAACAGCAATGTAACCATCACTTTCCCTACCAACCAATCCACGCACGATTACATTCCCTATTGCGTCTGGGGCTTCTTGAACCCATGTAGTCGATGCACCATTGAGACTTGTAGTCGAATAAACTCCCGTAGAGGTTCCAACAAAATACATTTGAGTATTTTTATGTTTTATAATAAGTGTAGATGCAACTGACGGACCGTTTCCAGTGCCATCGCTATTCTCTTCTAAGTTACCACTAATATCACTCCAAGTTGATCCACCGTCATTAGTATGAAAGATGCTTTTTACACTATAATTTGAAAAAGTAACCATTACTTCATCACCATTCTCAGGATTTACTGCAATATTACTTACGTAAGCGTTAGCAGTAAATAAAGAACTAGTAATATCAGTTGGGGTTACATTCCCAGAATTAGCGTTATCTAGTTTATATACTTTTCCTGCACTAGTTCCGTAATATAAACGATTCGTTGGGGTACTTGTTGATGTTGCCAAAGCACTAATTGTACCGGTTGCTGCAGAATTTGTTAATTGCTCCCATTGATTACTTTTCCAATACCCACCAGAATTGTAATAAGCGTTTGCATCACTCATATCAATATTATTATTTCTCCATATTGTTGTACCTCCAGCATAGAAAAGAATTTTTTCATCAGCCTGGTTTAAAACAAACGGATTGACAAATAACACACCTGATGCTCCTGGAGTGAGTTCAGACCAACTGTATCCAAACGAATTATTTTTTGGATTTCGATAATCTATTAATATAATTCTTCCGTTTTGAAACATAAAAATCTCTACTTGGGCATTGAATGCGAAAGCAGAATGAGCACCATCTCCACCTCCCACATTTTCCCAGAGAGTAGTCGCGGAATTCACGTTTGATTTCCAAGTTCCATTATCTTGCATTCCACCCATTACTATATCAGGCTTAGTTTTTGATTGATCAATAGCTACATGGAAAAATTGTGTCGTGTAATAACCATTACTTAAAGAAGTCCAAACAACAGCTGCATCTGTAATAGATGTAGTTTTACTTATACCTCCATCATGGCTAGATAATGCAATATTTGGATCTGAAGGCATAAAAACAAAGCCATGTTGATCAGGATGGTGATTGTCATACATTGAAATATTATTAAGTGTTGAATAGCCACCAATCCACTTAGTATTTGATGTTGTAGCAAAACCATCGGATGACCGATATACATTTGTACCACCTATGACCACAAAATTTTCATCATCCGGCTTTACTTTTATAATCAAATCATATCCACCTTGACAATCAAAATCACCTACATTTCCGCCAAAAGCAGGAATTTTAGTTGAACGATCTACCCATGTTCCATTTGAACCTGAACCATCTCCGGATAAATAGGTATACTTCCATATTTTATGTGAAGTTGAACTTGTATGATTTAATACATACATTATGTTTTCATTGGAGGCTGCATGCCCAATTACCGTACGACCAGTAACAGAAAATGAACTTGGTGTGATATTTGTCCAAGTAGCTCCATTATCAGCAGATCTAAATATACCACGGCTACTTAAAGCTGCGTAAAGCACTCCTTTTGAATTCATAGTTATTTCTGTGTGATAAGCATTTACTGCCTCAGAGTCTAAAAGCTTATCCCATGTTGCTCCACCATCCATACTTCTTCTGAGACCATATGCACCAGAGACAAAGACGTATCCATTCAAAGGATTAACTATAACATTATTGACATAATCAAAAGAGTTCTCAAATGATTGAGGTTTATTTGTGGCCGTACTTGTTAGGCTAGTCCAGGATTCGCCATTATCTGTAGATTTGTAAATTCCATTGCCTTTATAATAGGCAGTAAAATTTGGACCATGAACCGTTCCCCCCACTAATTCTCCAGTTCCATAATACCAAGTGGAAGTATGTCCCACACGGGTGTCTTGAGCTACAGCAGTAATACTATGAAGCTGTTCTGGTTTAGTAGTTTTCTTCCAAGTTGCCCCTCCATCAACAGACTTCCACATACCACCTGAAACTCCACCGGCAATTATAATACTCTCATCTGCAACATCAATTGCTAAAGCCCTGGTACGCCCACCAACATTATAGGGGCCCCTTTGGTTCCAATTTAATGTGTTCAAACTTGATGCACCTCCTTGAACATTCTTCATGGAAACTTGACTACGGTTAGGAACACTTTTAACAAAATTAACTTCCTCAAATCGTATGTTTCTTGGGATCTCATTTGTTCGAGGGTCTCTTACACGCAACCATTCATATTCCCAGCGTGCATTTGGATTTTCTTCCTCATCAATTTGTCCAACTTGCATCTTTGCATTTGGTAAAGCTGGCTCAAAAGATTGCTCTACACTTCCAATTTTAAAGGGATTTTGAATTATTAGGATAAATAATAAGATTAAGGTAAAAAATACCGGAGTTAGTTTTTTCATTTTACTTCCTATTTACTAATTGAAAGTGTATGTGTAATATGTTTGTATTTAGTCAAGTAAGCCTAATGCAGAACGAATTTCTGCTTCAATTAATTTTTCATCGCCAGGGAAAAACCCATAATGCTTCCATAGTATCGATCCATCTTTTCCTATTAAAATATCCGTAGGCATGATACTGGCATTCATTTTTTTTGTTATTTGTTGGTTAGGATCAAGCATAACATCAAACGAGAATTTTTTTGTTCTAATATAACTTCGAACATTAGATAGGCTTTTTTGACTATCTGTACTGATAGCGAGTATTGATAATCCCTTATCTGAATATTTTTTCTGGAAATTATCTAAATGGATCATTTCCTTCTTACAAGGTGAACACCATGTCGCCCAGAAATTAATTAAAACAGGCCCCTTAGAGAGATAAGAACTCAGCTTCACTGTTTTACCATTCATTTTTTTTAGTTTGATTCCTGAAACCCCAACTTGAGGGTAAACCACGGAAAAAAGGATCAAGATGATTAATAAATAGCGAATTTTCATTGGCAAAATGAAATTAAATAATTTTCATAGAGAAAAAACGTAGTCTGATTTCAAATTAACAATTTGCAGCATTAACATTTGTTATTTGAGTAGGATCATTTTTCTCATTTGAATATCTTTTTCAGTCTTTAATTGATAGATATATACACCGCCACTAACCAATTCATCATTTTCATTTTTTCCATCCCACTTAAATACAAAAGTACCTGGTGGCTTTTGACCTGAATAAAGCGTTTTAACCTTTACACCAAGTATATTATAAACACTAAGATCAACATTACTCGCATAGGGTATTTCGAATTTTATTTGAGTCTGAGGATTAAATGGGTTCGGGTAGTTTGGATGCAAAACAAAGGACTTAGGAATTCCAATTGATTCAGTATTTAGGTTACCCTCTTTTTTAACCAATAATTGTCGCGTTCCAGTAATTTGGACAGAATCATTCGAACTATAAGCATAAATATCGAATTTATAGTTCAGGCGATTAATCGTAAAAAAGTTACTGGGCCAAATCCCTATCAATTCTGCATATGTAAATTCCCTCGATGTACTAGAAATAGATTCACCTTTAATCCCTATAGCTGAAGAAGGAGGATGGGTTACTATAAGCTTATAGGTAACTACATCACCGTCCGGGTCAGTACTTTCATCCCAAGCAATTTTAAACTTATCACCACCATTTGAATTTGTTACAGAAATACTATCATATTCTGATGTTGGGTCCGTCCAAGCAAATGCACCAGGGGGATCAGGTATAGGTGTTACGGTTAATTTAAATGTCGTTGTATCCTTTGCAACTCCATCTGAAGCGTAAACTGAAATATTAGCTACACCATTCCAATTGGCATTGGGTGTTAAAGTTAATTTTGTTGAAGATATTGTAGTTGTTACTGCATTCGTATCAGATTCTGCAGAATAGGTTATCGGATCATTATCCGGGTCTGTTGCACTGAGCGTTACATCAGTAGTTCCATCTTCATCAATCGTTACATCTGATATAGCAGTTAATACCGGTGCCTGGGACGTGGGCATAGTACGTCTACTTATCATCTCTGCTTGTACTACTTCTAGGGTAGTTTTATTCTGAACGAAGGCAACCAGGTTCATATTTTTTTTATCCCAAACCGTCGTATTCCAATCACTAATTAAACCCAAATCTCTTCCATGAGCCTCGTTGGGATAGTCACTCTTCATTGTCCAGGTATCGGTCCACTCTATTGCTTCGTCTTTTTTCAATGTTATTGCTTTGCCTAGTCCGCCTGGCCCGGTATCCCCAATAAATCCAAGGAAAACCTGATCATGATGGGTCTCGCCATTAGCACCTGCATAAGTGACAGAGTCTATGGTTGCCATAACAAATAGGTAAAGTGGATCAGAAGAAAGGTCAGTTCCGCTGGTTATTGTCACTTTTATATTAACTGTTAAATCATCGAAGCTACTTCCGTCTAATGAAATTTTTACAGGTGTTGTTTCTGCTTGTGTCGTTTTAACCTCATCTAAATAATTACTTGTTTGTTGCCCATCTATAAAAACTGCGGGAACTCCTGAAATCTTATACCATTCCTGATTTACCTCTCCATTAATTCGAACGCATGTAAAATCAGTATCACAAGTCTTACCACCAATAGTAGCATACATTGGATCACCGTAACCTGGATTATAGGTATGATAACGAACAACCACCATATCATCAACTATATCCTTACCAAAATAGTCAGCATGAGATGGATCTTGATATCTATCAAGTAATACAGTTACTTGTGGACAATAGGGACATTGTGTCGAACCCATATATTCAACCAAAGCCTTTTTCTTCTCATCAGCAATTAAAAATGAAAATGTTAATAAAGACAATACAACCGAACGAATAACAAGCTTCATAAAATGACCTTTCAATAATATTGATGCAAATTTAGTTAGAATAGGACAAAGAAGGGTAATTTATTTACCTTCCCTAAAAAGTATAAACTAGAGTTATTTTTTGTCCATCCTCAAAAGGCTGTTTATAACGACAAACACCGTTACTGCAAACCAAACCTCCCTTTAGAGAACCATTAAAATAGGTAATTAAGATATTTTGCTTAACTCTGTATAATATTTCCCAATAGGACCACTGTTCTGGTTTAAAAGATTTTTCGTCTACCGATGTATTATCTTGAAGATATGTTATTGACCATTTAGGTGAGCTTGCAATTCCTAAACTAAAAACATTATTATATCGCCAAGGCCTAAACACAACTGACATAAAAGAATCTCCATCATTCGTCTCACGTAAAGAACCTTGCTTTAACTCTTGGTATTCGTACTTAAACTCAAAGCTATATTTATTATTTATTGCATAAGTAAGACTCAAAGGTATGGCTTGAGATTTTAAAAATTCATGGACACGAAAATAGCCATTACTACGATTTTGATTTACGAATAAATATTGTACATCATCAATAGTCCCCCACCCAATATCATAAAATAATTTGTGATTAAATAAATTACCTTCAAAATTGATGAATAACTCATCGTAAGGAATTGCAAAAGTATTTGAACTAGGCATATAGGCGATTTCTTCTTCGGTTTCCCATTCATAGTCATCATTTTGTATCCAGGATTGATGTTGGCTCGCTTTTGCTATATTAACTGAAGCGGTATGATTAATTCCAATTGGCCCAGACAGTTTTATCTGGTAGCCAACCTCATCATTAATGTTGGCTTGCCTTGCAATACGACCATTCAAGATAGTTGTGTGTTCATAATACCCCGGAGGTGGATTAATGAAGTCCGCGTGATAGCCAAACTGGTTAACAAAATTATCTTTTTCTAAAGGAGATAATTTCAAAAAATTATAGTTTTTATACTCTACCAATAATGACCAGTCACCCAATGGCACCAATAGGTTTGAATAAAATCCAGATCCATCTTCCTTATATTTTGTAGTGGTCTCCTCACTAGATTTATTTAATAATTCAATGAATAAAGAGGCGCGACTAAAATAAAATGAGGCATATGCTCCAAGCATAGTATGCTTTATTTCCTTTTCACTTACAGTGCCAAAACGATCAAATGAGTCATGTTTCTCATTGGTTTGGATCAAATTAATTCCAACCATCCCACTTTCAAAATTATACTCAAGATTAGAGCCTAATAGATCATGTTCGGTATCAAAGTTTGGCACTCTTTCATCATAGTCATCAACAAAATTTGTACTTTTCCATGTATGAGTTTTTCCTTTTAATAATGTCCACTTTAGAAAATCATTTTCGTATACGAACGATAATCCTCTAACTCCCGTATCCAGGTCTATTGCTTGATCATCGGTTTGGTTGAGTGCCATTCCCATACCCCAAAACTCATAAATATCCCCAACTTTGGCAGTTATTTTCCCAAATGAATATTCAAACCGTAATTTCCGTAATTCTTTTAGAGAACGTCCTAATTCAGGTGGATCACTAAATTCAAATTGTGTCCATACTTGAACGGATCGATCAGAACGACTATAATCAATATTAACATCAAACAGATGCTCATTAAAGCCAAGATCGTTATCACTATCCGCATAACGACTATTTAATAAGCCAGAATAGGAGAGTTGAGCCTCTAAAAAACAAGGAGCAAAAACAATAATTATGATAACGCTAATAAATCTTTGTTTCATTTATTTTTCATTTTAATAATCAAAATACCATTCATTTAAGAAATACTATTAACGTTCTAAATCTAATTCTAACTTATTCAAAACAATAGTGCGGGCAAACTAGACTTAAATATAGAACTTTCAAATAATACTCTTTCTTACTTTATCAATTATAGATATTGCAGTTTCTTTTCTAATCCCTAATTCTTTTTGAAGTGTATCAGGTTTTAATTTGCCAATCGTTTTTATGTCTTTATATGCAGTAAGTAACTTTTTCACACGTTTATCACCCATTCCTTTTATTTCATGAAAAATGGACTTGGTCACCGAATCATTTCTTTTCTGTTTTTGAAAGGTGATGGCAAAACGATGAGCTTCATCACGAATGCGCCTGAGTAAAATTAATCCAGGAGATTGCTTGGGTATCGATTGAGCATCAGTCTGCCCTGGCACGAAAACTTCTTCCAACCGTTTAGCTATACCAACGATTGGTACATAATCCAAACCCAACTCTCTTAACGCCGAAACAGCCATGCTGAGCTGCCCCTTGCCCCCATCAATCAAAATGAGGTCAGGAATTCCTATGCCCTCTTCTTTTACTCTTTTATAACGCCGAAATACAATTTCCCGCATGGATGCAAAATCGTCAATTCCCTCCACCGTCTTTACTTTGAATTTTCGATATTCCGATTTTCTTGGCTTCCCATCTACGAAACACACCATAGATGCTACCGTATTCGTACCGCCCAAATGGGATATATCAAATGCTTCAATTCGTCGGGGTGGGACTTTCATTTGTAAATCTTCTTGAAGTTGATTCACCATTTTTGGCACCAATTCTCGCCGTTTCTTTCGGTTTATCATCCATTCACCCAAAAGCAATTTTGCATTCTGAAAGGCCAATCGAACTTCTTTGGCCCGCTCCCCTCTTTGAGGTACATGAAAATGGATGGCTCCATTCCGCTTCTTTTTCAGCCACTCGATTAGTTGGGTCTTGTTCGCAGGTTCATTGGGCAGGGATATTTCCTTCGGAATAAAATCTGATTCCAGATAAAACCGTGTAATAATGGTTTCCAGCATCACTTCATCCGATTCATCCAAATTTCTTAAGGACAATTTTTCTCTGCTGGTGATTCGGCCATTACGAATACGGACTATGACGGCCACACCGTAATCTTCTTCTTTCGCCAAAGCAAATACATCTCGATCTTCAAAATCTGATGTCACTTTTCGCTGGCGATCTTTGAATCGACTGATGGCCTGGAGTTGATCCCGATACATCCCCGCATCCTCAAATCGCATATTTTTCGAAGATGTTTCCATTTGCCCTTGAATATAGACTTCCGTTTCCTTCGTTCGCCCTTGCAAAAACTGTATTACCTGTTTAATCATTTCATTGTAGTCTGACTCTGAAACCATCCCCTCACAAGGTCCCTGACATTTCTTGATGTGATAATCCAAACAAACGCTCACTTTTTTTGCTGTAATAGATGCATCATCAATGAAGTAGTCGCAACTGCGAACTGGAAATATTTTATAAACCGCTTTAAGAGAACGACGCAAGTGACGCACATCTGTATAAGGGCCAAAATATTTTGATCCATCCTTTACAATTGTTCGAGTTATAAAGACTCTCGGGTATGGCTCTTTTGTTATACGGATATAGGGAAAAGATTTATCATCCTTTAAATTTACATTATAGTGAGGTTGATGCTGTTTAATGAGATTCGCTTCTGTGAGAAGTGCTTCCACTTCAGATCCCACTACAATCCATTCCACATCCGCAACCCGTTTAATCATAGATATATTTTTTGCAGATTGATGTTTACTTTGTTGAAAATAAGAACGAACCCTATTCCGCAAATGTTTCGCCTTCCCAATATAAATTATTTCCCCGTTGCCATCCTTGAAGAAGTACACCCCTGGCTTAGTCGGGACTTGCTGAATCCTGTTTTTATTGATTTGATCCATGAGAATAATTAGTATCCGTGTAGAATTTATTCATGAATCATCAACTAATTAAACCATTCGCCTATCTTTTCTACCTTTTTTTATTTTTTCAAATAGGTTCTGGGTGCACCAGTACTAAAACCCATAAACCAATGGATGATTTCGCTCCTGATTCCATTGCAAATTTATTGGTTGAAGTTGAAAATGGTACCATATTTGAATATTACGAGGATGGCCTGTATGAGGTGCGAAATAGTATGGGAGAAAGGATAGGTAGTGGACCATACAAATATGAAAAAATAGATGGTATAAATGCAAAAATTGAATACAGTGATTTGAGAAGGATTACCATTAATTTCCATAATTCAAATTTTGGTTATTATAAATGGAATACACCACCATACAGTTCCGGGCGTTTTGAAATTATAAGCCATAAACAAAAGGGCCCTAATTCATTTGAGGAGGCATTGAATTATGTATTCGACATTGGTAAAAGGAGCAAAAAGAATCTTTCACCCCAATCATTACCGCTAGGCGTTTATCGATTCTTTATTCAAACGCAGGAAAGACCATCAAAGAAGGGTATCCTGTTTTTCATTACTATTAATGAGAATGGTAAATATAATTTTGAGAAACAACATGAAAACCCTTCTCCACCCCATACAAGTCATTATAGTTATTCAAAAACAGGTGCCCAAAAAGCAGAACTCATTTTAGATGGATTTGATAAAGAGACATTTTATCTCACATACCAAAATACGGATGCAGGAATATTTATGAAAAAATCCGCATCCAGCGATCGTATATATGAAGGAATTTTTCTTAAAGATTAGTCGAATATTTTATATTTTCTATCAATGAATAGTACATTTAAAATACCCCTTAAGGCCATCTTCTTCCTCTCAATCCTTTATTCAAATAATATTGAAAAAGAACTCCAAACTCAATTTATTCTGGCTGAACCTGGAGATACTATTTTTATACCGGAGGGCATCCATTCTATTAAAGGCACCCTTTCAATAGAGGGGAAACGAAACCTCGTGATTAGGGGCTTTGGAACTGATCTTTCAATTCTTTCCTTCGTTGATCAGGATGAAGGAGCGCAAGGTATCAGTATCACCAATTCAGAGAATATTATTCTTGAAGATTTTAAAGTAGAAGATTCAAAAGGTGATGCCATTAAAGCGCAATATGTGGACCGCATTGTATTTCGTGGGGTCACAGTTGAATGGACAGGTGGCCCTAATCCAAATAATGGCGCATATGGACTATACCCTGTCCAGTGCAGAAATGTACTCATTGAATTTTCAGTAGCAATTGGCGCTTCTGATGCAGGCATCTATGTAGGACAATCAAATCATATTGTGGTGCGGTACAATATTGCATATGATAATGTGGCCGGGATCGAGCCTCCGATGCAGGCATCTATGTGGGACAATCAAAAAACATTGTGGTCCGCAATTCAAAAGCCTACCATAATGTGGCAGGGATTGAAATTGAAAATTCGATAAATGCGGAAGTTTATGATAACCATACCTACAACAACACTGGTGGCATCCTCGTGTTTGACCTGCCAGACCTCGTCCAGAAAAAGGGCGAGAATGTCCATATATTTCGCAATCTTATAGAAAACAATAATTTAGATAATTTTGCCCCGCCAGGAAATATCGTGGGTAAGGTCCTCCCCGGAACAGGCGTCATGATTCTCGCTGCTCAAAACGTACATATCTATGAAAATATTATCCGAAATAATAAAAGTGTGGGGACGGGCATTGTGAGCTATTTCATTACAGAAGAAGCCATGACCGACAACCTTTACAACCCATTCACTTCCGATATTCATATCTATAACAATTTCTATGAACGACCGGCTGGCCTTCCCACTTTGGATTTTGAAATTGGACAGCTTTTGGCCATCAAGTACGGACGGAATACACCGGATATCATTTATGACGGTATGCAGGATCCTGATGTCGTGTCGGGATTGTGTATTCAAAATAACAGTCGGGCCGACTTCACTAATTTGGATATTGAACACAATTTTGAAAAATGGTATTCCCCATTCATATCCAATTTTTCAGAGGATGCGACAAACCATCGCTGCCCCACACCCCATTTGGCCACATCCCTCCCCGATTGATGGATTCCTTATTAAGTAACGCGATTTCCGCTTTACTTCTATTTTCATTTTTGTTCGGGGGAAATCCCCTGAAATACGCCAAACCTAAATTATCTGATTATGGATTTTTTATCGGAAATATGGCCGACCATAAGCCTCGTACTGGCGTCATGCCGTATGATGTTTCCGCCCAATTATTTTCGGATTATGCACTGAAGTCCCGATTTATTGTTTTACCAAAAGGACAGCAACTCAATTATAAGCAAGACGGTACTTTTGATTTCCCTGAAGGGTCAATTCTCATTAAAACATTTTTCTATCCTGCAGACTTCCGGAAACCTTCAAAAGATATCAGATTAATGGAAACACGGTTATTAATCCACACACCGGAGGGGTGGCTTGGATTTCCTTATGTTTGGGATGAAACTCAAACTGAAGCAGTATTGGAAATCGCCGGTGAACGAATGGAAGCCACTTTTATAGATAATGATGGTGGCCGTACCACCTTCAATTACAGTGTACCCAACTTTAATCAATGCAAGGGGTGTCATGTGAATGATAATCGCATGATTCCCATTGGGCCTAAAGTGCGGTTACTCAATCATGAATTTGAATATCCGGATGGAAAGATGAATCAATTGAAAAAATGGTCCGCATTAGACATGATTAATGGGTTACCGAATTTTGCATCTCTACCCCATACACCCGATTATACAAACCCAAATGATGGTACCCTTGAAGAACGGGCACGTGCATGGATTGATATTAACTGTGCCCACTGCCACATGAAAGGCGCGCCTGGAGAAACATCAGGATTATTTCTGAATATAGAAGAAACAGACCCTACGAGATTAGGTGTATTGAAACCGCCTGTGGCTGCTGGGCGTGGTTCAGGCGATCGCCTCCATACCCTCGTCCCGGGAAAGCCGGATGCATCCATCATGATCTATCGTATGGAATCCACCGACCCTGGCGTTATGATGCCAGAATTAGGACGAAAACTTATTCATAAAGAAGGAATTGAACTCGTTAGAGAGTGGATAAAAAGAATGAATTAATTATTAATCTAGTTCATCTACCTTTTTATATTTATTAAATACTTCAAAATTTGATTGGTCAAAAGACATTTCTTTGATTGATTTCAATTCCCAAGCCATGCTAAATCCGTTATCTTCATCCTTCATCTCCATGGTGTATTTCACCATTCGGCCAGGAACAGACTCAAATTCCTGCTCCGATTGGGATAACATAGATTCTGAAAAACTACGGGGATTATTCCTCCTTACGCCTCCATAAGAATCAACTAGACTTGACTCAACATCCGTAAAATATTGGAATAGTGTTGTGTCTTCTGTGAACCATTCCTCGATTACCATCATACCTTCATCCCCTCTTTTGAACCGAGTTGATACTTTTCGTGCATTAAACCCAGAAATATTTTCCAGAGACTCTGATATAGTTCGAGAGTATTCATTATTAGATCTTTGACTGTCTGTGTTGGAAGCCCCTTCATCTTCTTCATCATCTTCATCATCTTCTCTGCTCCTGGAACCACCGCCCATATTCATCATTCTATTCATGGCATTTAGTTTAGGTCTACCTTCATTAGAACGGATTGTATCAAAAGATTCAGATGCAAATTCTTCATCATCTGAATTATAAACTATCCTTGTTTCGGTTTTCCCGTTCAGGATGGTCCCAACGACCTTATTTCCGCCCATGGCCACCCGTATCAGGAAACGATCAATCTCAATAGAGGATTCCTCTCGAAAAAAATCTTTTGCAGCATATTTCGTTGTTGTTGTTGTGAATTCCCCCACATAGGGTGCTTTCATATTCATGACCTCTTCCATAACCACCTGTGTTTGTGCAGAAAGATTAAATGAAAAAGTAAGTAAGATCTTCAAAGTGTATTTCATAATTATTTTACCATGGCAATTGATTTAAGTCCACATTACCCCCGGAAAGTAACATTCCAACTTTCTTATTTTGAAACAATTCCTTATGGCTCAGCAATGCACCGAGTGTAATTACAGATGATGGCTCGGCGATAATCTTCATCCGTTCCCATACCATTTTCATAGCTTCTATGATTTCTGATTCAGACACGGTAATAATACCATCCACATGCTCTTGAATGATGGGAAAGGTGATGGTGCCGATTTGGA
>LSCF01000020.1 GCA_001577025.1 Fidelibacterota bacterium TCS55
ATCATTTATTTATTAGAAAACAGCGATGTGAATGAAATTGATGTCAACTTTTGGGGACGTCGTTTTCGTGTGGTGAAGTCTGCTGGTGTCAATGCAGCCCCTGAAGCAGCGCCTGTGGCAACCCTTGCGGCAGCACCAACGGCACCTATAACTGAATCCACCCCAGCTGAAACGCCAGAATCAGCCTCAGCGGATAGTGGAGAAGAAATACTATCCCCAATGCCCGGCACATTTTATTTGGCACCATCTCCGGACGCAGATCCTTTTGTAAAAGTAGGAGGTACGGTGAAAGAAGGGGATACACTTTGCATTATTGAAGCCATGAAGATTATGAATGAGATTGAAGCAGAACAAAGTGGTACCATCACCAAAATACTGGTGGATAATGGAAATGCCGTTGAGTACAATCAGCCACTCTTTCTCATTGACCCGTCGTAATCAGGGGATACCATGTATAAGAAAATCCTGATCGCCAATCGTGGTGAGATTGCCCTTCGTGTCATTCGTGCTTGCCATGAATTGGGACTCAAATCGGTCGCAGTCTATTCCACTGTGGATGAATATTCCCTCCATGTGAAATTTGCAGACGAAGCAGTTTGTATCGGTCCGCCCCCCAGTACTGAATCCTATTTGAATATTCCACGAATTATTGCCGCTGGTGAAATCACCAATGCAGATGCGGTCCATCCGGGATACGGATTTTTAGCAGAGAATGCCGAATTCTCTAAAATTTGTGAAGAAAATGATTTTGCCTTTATTGGTCCCAACGCCGATATCATTAATTCAATGGGTGATAAAGCCCAGGCAAAGAAAACCATGGCGGCGGCTGGTGTACCCATCATCCCCGGTAATGAAGGTGTGTTAAAAGATGCAGCGGAAGCGAAAGCTATGGCCAATGAAATGGGCTACCCCGTCATGCTAAAAGCATCCGCAGGCGGTGGAGGAAGAGGAATGCGATTGGTCCGGGAAGAAAGTGAAGTGGAACAGGCATTCACCACGGCATCTAATGAAGCGCTCACTGCTTTTAACAATGGGGACATGTATATTGAAAAATTTGTAGAGAATCCCCGCCACATTGAAATCCAGATTTTGGCCGATGCATATGGAAATGCAGTTAGCCTTGGCGAAAGGGAATGTTCCATCCAACGCCGGCACCAGAAATTAGTGGAGGAATCACCTTCTCCCGCAGTAGATGAAGATTTACGGAAACGTATGGGCGAAGCAGCCGTAGCCGGCGCCAAAGCGGTAAATTATGTGGGAGTAGGTACGGTAGAGTTTCTTTTGGATAAAAATAAAAATTTCTATTTTATGGAAATGAACACCCGGATTCAGGTGGAGCATCCAATAACAGAAATGGTGACTGGGGCGGACTTGATCAAATGGCAGATTCGTACCCATGCGGGTGACAAATTCCCTGATTATTTCTATAATATGAAACTCCGGGGCCATTCCATTGAGTGTCGGATCAATGCAGAAAATCCCGATATGAATTTTGTCCCATCACCCATGCCCATCACCAGCTTTCATATGCCCGGCGGTAAAGGGGTCAGGGTGGATTCCCATGCATATCAAGGATACCAGATTCCATCTCATTATGACTCCCTAATTGGGAAATTAATTGTCCATTCACCGGATCGTGCTTCAGCTATCAACCGAATGGAACGTGCCCTAGAAGAGACCATTATTGAAGGGCCGAAGACATCCATTCCATTCCACCAGGCAATCATGAAAGATGAAACATTTCGTAGGGGAGAATTTGATACCAGTTTTCTCGAAACATTTAACTACAAGAAAGAGGATGAAGCAGAATGAGCTTGCCACAAGATTTAAAATATACCAAAGAACATGAATGGGTGAAAGTAGATGGTGTCACCGCCACCATCGGTATCACCGACCACGCCCAAAGTGAACTGGGAGATATTATTTTTGTTGAATTTCCTGATATCGATCAAGTGATTGAAAAAGATGAACCCTTTGGGACCATCGAAGCAGTGAAGACGGTTGCAGATTTATTTGCACCCATTTCTGGTAAGGTGACTGAAATCAATGAAGATTTAGAAGATAGCCCCGAATCGGTGAATTCTGATCCTTATGGTGAGGGGTGGATTGTGAAAGTATCCATCGATAATGCAGGGGAGTTAGACGAACTTATGACACCGGAACAGTATGGTGACCTAATATGTTAATGCTGGATGTACGTCAAATCATCCGGGATAGTGCCGACGTAAAACAGGCCATGCTGGACCATTGCGCCGATGCGATTCAATCCGCTGCAGATCTGATGGTCAGTGCAGCCATAGATGGAAAGAAAATATTATGGTGCGGTAATGGCGGCTCTGCTGCGGATGCCCAACATATGGCTGCTGAACTCATGGGGGGGCTCCGAGATCACGATCGTCCTGCCATTCCAACCATCGCACTCACCACCGATTCTTCATTTGTCACGGCCTGGGCCAATGATACGGATTATGAATCTATTTTCTCCCGCCAGATTGAAGGATTGGGTGAAAGCGGAGACGTGCTTGTGGCCATCTCTACCAGCGGTAATTCCGGGAATGTGATTCGGGCCATTGATGCTGCAAAGGAAAGAAACATTTCGGTCATCGTTCTGACGGGGAAATCCGGTGGTAAAATGGCGAACACCGGCGATGTGACCATTTGTATCCCCAGTGATGATACCCAACGAATTCAAGAAGGCCATTTATTGGCAGAGCATATTTTGTGCGAATCGGTTGAAGCCGCAATTATGGACGACTAATGAAACATTATATCCGGGATTATATGACCATGCTCAAAGTGGAGCGCAACCTGGCCCAGAATTCACTGGAGTCCTACGAGCGTGATCTCCTTCAGTATCACGATTTCCTGGAATCGGAACTCAACATCAAATCTATATTAAATGTAACCCTTGGTCACATCCGGTCTTATCTCAGAACCATGAATGATAAAGGGTTGGCAGCCAATTCAGTAAAGCGCGCAGTCTCTTCTATTCGGACTTACCATAATTTTCTATCGGCAGAAGGGCTTATGGTTGATAATCCTGCCCAATTGTTAGATGCGCCGAAAATTCCACAAAAATTACCAAATATTCTCACCATTCAAGAGGTGGATGATATCCTAAGTGTTATTCCGGAAAAGGCACCTATGGCTAAAAGAGACTTGGCCATTTTTGAAATGATGTATTCCTGTGGACTTCGTGTCACTGAACTCTGCGATTTCAAAACAACGGATATTTTATGGGATTCAGAAATGATCCGTGTGAGCGGTAAAGGGGATAAGCAGCGGTTTGTACCCATTGGTCCCATTGCACGAGAAAATCTTAAAAATTATTTGAATCATGAGCGACCCGCTTTGACTGATAAAAACCCAAACGTGGCAGAGGTATTTTTAAGCCGTAATGGAAGAAAGTTGACTCGGATGATGATTTGGATATTATTGAAAAAATGGTCCGAAGCGGCAGGGGTTGATAAGGAAGTGAGTCCCCATACATTGCGACACAGTTTTGCAACACATTTATTAGAGGGTGGCGCAGACCTACGTTCCGTCCAGGAGATGCTGGGCCACAGCGATATTGCCACCACACAGATTTATACCCATGTGGACAAAGCCCATTTAAAAGAAGTCCATAAAACATTTCACCCGAGGTTTGACTGATGCTATTTCGACTCCCACCTGAAGTATTGGTGATGCTTATCCCAGTGCTGCTATTTGCACTGGTATTCCATGAATTCTCACATGGATGGGTAGCCAATAAGTTGGGTGATCCCACGGCGAAATACGCAGGACGTCTTACTCTAAATCCCATGGCCCATCTGGATATGTTTGGCTCTCTCATGATTTTGTTTGTGGGATTTGGTTGGGCAAAGCCTGTACCGGTGGATTCCCGTTATTTGGCCAATCCCCGGACGGATATGATGAAAATTGCATTTGCAGGTCCTGCAGCCAATTTACTCTTGGCTTTTATAGCAGGGACTATCATTCGATTCACGGGCTACATGGGTCCATTCACCACCATGCTCATGATGTTTACCCAAATCAATATTATGCTGGCCGTCTTCAATATGATTCCCATTCCGCCACTGGATGGTTCACAAATTTTCTCAGGATTGATGGTAAGAAAAAATCCGGACTTGGTCATGAAACTCCAAATGTATGGTCCACAAATCCTCATGGGACTCATCCTTTTTGGCATATTTACATCCTTCTCGCCCATCTGGATTATCATCAGTCCTTTCGTTAATTTTTTTATGTTTTTATTTGCAGGGATGTAATGCAAAAGTTCTTCAGACGTATCATTCCTGCGCGGCGAAGTAAACGGTCACTCATGGGTACCATTGGTGTACTTATAGTCGTTCTGTTCTTAATCAATTATTTACTAAAAATAGCCCAGGCTGGATAATGAAACTCATTGAATGTGTACCCAATTTTAGTGAAGGCCGTGATGGCGCCAAAATTGAGACCATCACTGAGGTTATTGGTGCTGTGGATGGTATTACCATTCTGGATGTGGATCCCGGTGCGGATACAAATCGTACTGTAGTTACTTTTGTGGGGGAACCGAATGCGGTGGCTGAAGCGGCATTTCAAGGCATCAAGACTGCCTCAGAAGTGATCGATATGAGTCAGCAAACTGGAACCCATCCACGCATGGGTGCCACTGATGTATGCCCCTTCATTCCTGTGAGCAATGTGTCTGACGAAGAATGTATTGCGCTTTCTAAACAAGTTGGCCAGCGCGTGGGAGATGAATTGGGGATTCCCGTTTACCTTTATGAAAAATCAGCCCAGAGCAAAGACCGGATTAAACTGCCGGATATTCGGAAAGGTGAATACGAAGGCCTTGCAGAAAAATTAACAGACCCCAATTGGGAGCCCGATTTTGGACCCACCAAACTCCACGTAAAAGCGGGTGCTACTGTCATGGGCTGTCGTGAATTTCTCATCGCGTATAATATTAATCTTAATACAAAGGACCATCGCTTGGCCACGGACATTGCATTTGAACTCCGTGAAGCGGGGCGGTCCAAGCGTGTACCCAACCCTAAATCAAAGAATTTATTGGACGGTGAAATTGTCCGCCATGAAGATGGGAAGCCAGTAAAAGTTCCGGGCTTGTTTAAAGATGTGAAAGGGATTGGCTGGTATGTGGATGCCTTTAATCGGGCTCAAATCTCCATCAATTTCAATAATTATAAAGTGTCCACCATTCATGATGTATATGATGCAGCCTGCCGACTGGCAGATGAGAGAGGCATCCGGGTGACGGGAAGTGAATTGGTGGGACTTATACCTTTAGAAGCCATGGTTATGGCGGGGAAGCATTACCTGGCAAAACAGAATCGTTCTATCGGTGTTCCTACGGCAGACATCGTGGAATGTGCAGTTCAGTCATTGGGATTGAATGATGTGACAAAATTTGATCCTCAAGAAAAAATTATCGATTATGCTGTTACTTCCGAAGATCGGCCATTGATGGGATTAACGGGCTCAGGTTTTGTGGAAGAACTTTCCACCAATAGTCCTGCTCCCGGTGGCGGATCGGTGTCCGCTTTGGCGGGAAGTTTGGGTGCAGCATTGTTATCCATGGTGGCGGCTTTGACCCATGAAAAGAAAGAAATGCTGGACAGCAAACCGGAAATGGATGCAATAGGGGTAGAAGCCCAAGCTTTGAAAGGTCGGCTATCCTTTTTGGTGAATGAAGATACAAATGCATTCAATAAAGTGATGGATGCCAACCGGTTACCTGTCACAACACCGGAAGAGGAAGAAACGAAATCAGCAGCCGTGGAATCTGCAAATAAATATGCCATTGATATTCCATTTGAAACGGCAGAAAAATGTTATCGCGTGATTGAATTGGCAGAAGTATTGGTGGAAAAAGGAAACCCCAATTCTGTGTCTGATGCTGGTGTAGCTGCAGAAGTAGCATTGGCTGGGGTCCGTGGTGCATCCATGAATGTGCTAATCAACCTCCCGGGGGTGGATGATCAATCCTTTTGCGATGAAAAACGAAAAGCAGTGGATGAATTGATCCAAAAGGCAGAGGCGAAACATAAAGACGTGTTTACCAAAACTTTAGAAGTAATTGAACGATGAAACCACTGCCCACCAAACACACCAAAAGCACGACAACTATTTTAGTGACTTTCGCGTTCTTCGCGAGCCAACACAATGATTAAGCAATTATCAGAAGACCTGCGCAATAAGATCTCTGCCGGTGAGGTGGTAGAGCGGCCTGCTTCCGTAGTGAAGGAGTTGGTGGAGAACAGTCTTGATGCGGGTGCTACTGAAATAACTGTGGTGGTTGAAAAAGGGGGGCAGCAACTTATCCAAGTGACAGACAATGGCTGCGGTATTGCTTCCGATGAATTGCCTGTGGCTTTTGAACGATACAGCACGAGTAAAATCGGTACAGTAGATGATCTATTCACCATCGATACCTTGGGCTTCCGTGGTGAAGCATTGGCCAGTATTGCTTCTGTTTCTGAGGTCAATGTGGTCTCAGCCAACGGCAGTGATGAAGGGGCAGAAATGGCCATCCTAAATGGGGAGACGGGAGATGTTCAACCGGCAGCGACGGTGCAGGGGACATCCATCACCATCCGCAATTTATTCTACAATACGCCCGCACGAAAAAAATTCTTAAAAAGTCCACGAATGGAATTCCGGAAAGTGGTAGAAATGATTCGCCGGTTTGCTTTATCCTACCCTGATCGGGCCTTTAAGCTCATTTCTGATAACAGGGATATCCTCAACCTCCAGCCGGAAGATTTGGAAAGCCGTATCGTCCATGTGATGGACCCGGCATACCGTGATCAACTCTTGCCTTTGAATTATACCAAAGGGGATTATACCATCTCAGGTTTTTTAGGCAATCTCAACCTTATTCGGACACGCCCAGGTGAGCAGTATATTTTCTTGAATGATCGATATATCCAAAACAGGCTCATGAATTCCAGTGTTTATGGTGCTTATCGTTCCTTAATTAATCGAGGTGAATTCCCATTTTTTGCACTAAATATCAAAGTACCTCATGATCAGGTGGATGTGAACGTCCATCCCATGAAAACGGAGGTGCGATTCAAGGACGAATGGCGAATTTATCATGTGTTGAAGTCCGCTGTGGAAGAAGCACTGAATCCCATCTTAAACACGATTCCCGATTTTGATAAACCGGATACGGGCAGTCAGTTTGATTTCCCCACATCATTTACACCCCAAGAAGGACAGTTGAATCCCGATCAGCAGGGGTTGGACTTATCCGCATCTGCAGACACGGCCATCAAATTTCAACCGGCGGTGGATCGGGCCAAATCATATGCATCCAAACTGGCTTCTCGACCGGAGCCCGATTCAGGGAAGGTAGATTTGGAAAATATCTGGCAGGTTCATTCAAAATACATTGTTTCGCCCATCTCAAGCGGTTTGGTCATTATCGATCAGCATGTGGCTCACGAACGAGTGTTATTCGAAGAAGCAATGGCCGCTTTCGATGCCAATGCCATGGCGGCTCAGACCTTGCTATTCCCGGAAGTGATGGAATTCTCTCCCGATGATTTTTCCACTTTATTAGATGTATTGCCTTACCTAGAGAAAATGGGTTTTCGCATGAAAGAGTTTGGTGAAAATACGGTTATGATTGAAGCTATCCCTTCTGAAATGGCATGGGGGAATGAAAAAAATATCATTCGTGAAATGCTGGATAATTATTTAGAGACTCAAAAAAAGTATGCCTCTTTTCAGGAAGCATTGGCTGCCAGTTTTGCCTGTAAAGCGGCTGTGAAGGCGGGGGATGTGCTCAATACAGATGAAATGCGGGAATTGGTGAATCGTTTATTTGGGACGAAGCATCCTTACTACTGTCCCCACGGTCGGCCCATTATCGTCCAGTTGTCTATGGATGAACTGGATCGCCGCTTCGAGCGAATCTAGTTTTTCGCATCTTTTGACCGTCGGTGAATGAGTATCTCATGGCTGCGATGCTTTGCATATAATATTTTTCAAAGTTCAGTTTAATTTGAAATGATCCAATTGATCAAAACATGATAGATTTGAATAAAGTAATCACCATAATCGGTCCTACCGCCAGCGGAAAGACATCCATTGCCGTTGCATTGGCTAAATCCCTTGATGGGGAAGTGGTGGGGCTGGATTCACGCCAAATATATGCAGGGATGTCTATCGGTACGGCTCAACCATCTTTAGAAGAGCAGTCAGGGGTTCCACATCATTTATTTGGCATTAAACCACCCAATGAAACCGTGGCCGCCGGTGCCTATGCGGCATTGGTGATGGATGCGGTAGAGGAGATTAAATCCAGAGGCAAAACGCCCATTATTTGTGGCGGGGCAGGACTCTACTATCGGGCATTGGTAAATGGCATTTTTGTGGGGAGTAAGACGAATCAGGCCATCCGAGATCGACTGGAAAAAGAATATGATGATAATGGTCCCGATGCCATGATGGATCGATTGAATGCCGCTGATCCGGAATATGCAGCATTGGTTCACCCCAATAATAAAAAACGGTTGGTTCGCGCTTTAGAAATTGTGGAATCTACAGGGCGATCACCATCCGATCATTTTGAATCCCAAAAAGAACTGAAACCGCCAAAGCTGGATTTATTTTCGATTTATCTGGATTGGGATCGAGCCATCTTAAGAGAACGAATTGCAAAACGGACGGCGATCATGTTCGCCGATGGTTGGATTGATGAAGTGAAGTCCTTGTTAGCTGCATATCCCAACGAACACCTTCACCCACTGGATTCTATCGGTTATCGTCAAATTGTATCCCATTTAAATGGAGAATTGTCCCTTGAAGCATTGGAAGAAGACATTGTGATTAAAACGCGCCAATTCGCCAAACGGCAGATTCAATGGTTCAGAAAAGAGGATGTGGATATGACCATTCAAATGAGTTCAGATCAAGCCATTGCAGATATTGTTCAAAAGATCATGAAAGGAATAAGTAAAAAGTATAAAGGAAAATCCTTTACCACTTAATCCTTATTACTTGTAACTTTCGGGGTCCTTTAAACCGTTCCAGAGAGAAGGTAAGGGCAGCAAACTAACCTCCGATTAGGATCCTTGTGGAACGGAATCCAGCTGCCCGGAGGTTTTTTATTATGAGGAGGTGCCCATGGCATCATCCATCACAAAGCAGGTCATGGATGCAACGGCCGTTAACCGATCGGTGACGCGTCTGGGCCATGAAATCCTAGAGCGTAATGGCGGCGCGGATCATATTATGTTGGTCGGTATTCTCACCCGCGGTGAACCTCTGGCCAAGCGGCTTCAATCACTTATTCAAAAAATTGCAGAAAAAGACGTCCCTATCGGTTCTGTCGATATCACATTTCACAGGGATGATTTCAGAGAAAGACTGGTGGTCCCCCAGGTAAAAGGGACGGATATCCATGAAACAATAGATGACAAAGTGGTCATCCTAGTGGATGATGTGCTATTTACGGGTAGAACCATCCGTGCAGCCATGGATGAACTGAATGCATTCGGCCGTCCCAAATCTGTACAACTGGCGGTGCTGGTAGATCGAGGTCATCGAGAGCTACCAATTCGAGCGGACTTTGTTGGGAAGAACATCCCTACTCACGAAGGGGAGCATGTAGAAGTCCGCTTAAAAGAAGTGGATAATAAAGACAGTGTCACCCTTACCCGCCATGGAGATGAAGTCTGATGCAGCATAAACATTTACTCGGATTAGAAAATTATCCTGCAGAGGACATTCAGACTATTATTGATACAGCATTCAGTTTTCGTGAAGTGCTGGATCGCCCCATCAAAAAAGTGCCATCTCTCCAGGGCAAGACCATTGTGAATTTATTTTTTGAAAACTCCACCCGGACGCGGATCAGTTTTGAGCTGGCGCAAAAACGCCTGAGTGCCGATACGGTAAATTTTTCTGCATCTTCCTCTAGTTTGCAGAAGGGGGAAACATTTAAGGATACGGCACAAAATATCGAAGCCATGAAGATTGACGCAGTCGTTATGCGACACCCCGCGCCGGGCGCACCTCTCCATCTCACCGAACATATTGATTCAATTGTTATCAATGCAGGAGATGGAACCCATGAACATCCCACACAGGCCATTCTGGATATGACCAGTCTTTACGAAAAGTTTGGTTATCTGAAGGGCTTGAAAATTGGTATCGTCGGTGATATCTCTCATTCTCGAGTCGCCCTGAGCAATATCCATGGATTGAAAACCATGGGGGCAGAAGTGACCCTATGTGGACCGGCCACATTGATACCGCCAAATGCAGAAGAATTGGGTGTGAATGTGAATTACAATCTGGATGAAGTGATCGAATGGTCTGATGCTTTGAATGTACTCAGAATTCAGAGGGAAAGAATGGGGGGCGGATTGCTACCGTCAGTCCGGGAATATCGAAACTTATTTGGCATTACACCGGAGCGATTGGCGAATCATAAAAAAGAATTAGTCATCATGCATCCTGGTCCAATGAACCGTGGTGTCGAAATTGACAGTGCTGTGGCGGATAGCGATCAGGCCATCATTCTGGATCAAGTATTAAATGGTGTCGCCTCAAGAATGGCGATATTGTACCTCCTCTTGGGTGGTAAATATGAAGAAGGAAAAAATTAAGATGAATATATCCAAACTCAGTAAACATGTGGTACTGCAAGGTGGAACCATTCTGGATCCTGTAGCTGGGACAGAGAAAAAAGGTGATGTCCACATAGCGGATGGAAAGATTAAATCTGTTGGCAAAGTGAATGCGCCTAAATCCGCTCAGGTTGTAGATTGCAAAGGCTTGGTAGTTACCCATGGATTTTGTGATGTTCACGTCCATTTTCGCGAACCGGGAAGGGAAGATAAGGAAACACTAGAGACAGGATCCTTGGCGGCCTTGGCGGGGGGATTTACCCGTGTCTGCGTTATGCCTAACACCGATCCGCCTTTGGATTCGCCGGAATCCATTCGATATACCGTGGATCGATCAGAAGAGTGTTCTATTCATATTCATCCCATTGGTGCCATCACCAAAGGTCAGGACGGAAAAGAATTGACGGAAATGGGCGCCATGCTATCCGAAGGCGCCGTTGCCTTTAGTGATGATGGCCTTCCTGTAACTGATAGCGGTATGATGCGGAATGCATTGGAGTACGCCACTATGTTTGATATTCCCGTGATTAACCATGCAGAAGATTTATGTCTGAAGAAAAACGGCGTCATGCATGAAGGAACGGTTTCGACCCATTTGGGATTACCAGCCAGTCCAGACATTACGGAGTCGAATATGGTACACCGCGATCTGGAGCTGACAGAACTTACCGGTGCCCGTCTCCATGTCCCTCATGTGAGTTCAGCCAAATCAACGGACCATATCCGTGCCATGAAGAAAAAGAATGAAAAGGTTACGGCAGAAGTGACGCCTCATCATTTATTTTTCACGGATGAAGATTTGGTGAACTTTGATACAAATTTAAAGGTGGCACCTCCCATTCGATCTAACAAAGATCGGAAAGCGCTCATCAAGGCGGTGAAAGACGGCACCTTTGATTGTATTGCCACGGACCACGCACCCCACACCATTGAAGAGAAGGAGGGGACATTCGATTTGGCACCCTTTGGAATGATTGGATTAGAATCCTGTTACGGCGCAGTGAACCGAGTAATGGTGAAAGAAAATAAAATGGATCAGGTAGCTCTGATTCAAATGCTGACGGTGAATCCAAGAGAAATCATGGGTTTCGATACAGGGTTGTTTGAAGAAGGTATGGATGCAGAATTGACCATATTCGACCCCAAAGAATCATGGACGTTCTCAAGAAAAGATATCTATTCACGATCCCATAATTCGCCCTATGTAGGCCAAAAAATGACCGGTAGGGTGAAGCATACAATTGTAAAAGGCCATTTGACCAATATTTAATAATTATAATGTCGTGAAATATAGTTGACTATGTACAATAAGCTGGTCTAATATTGCAGGCTATTTTTGAACTGGAAATTATGAAAACAAGATCACTTAAAGCATCAGAAATTACTAAAGACTGGTATATAGCCGACGCCGAAGGAAAAACCCTTGGTCGGTTCGCCAGTGAAATTGCAAAAGTTTTACGCGGTAAGCATAAACCCACCTTTACGCCGAACATGGATATGGGTGATTTCGTCGTAGTTGTGAATGCAGATAAGGTCAAAGTGTCTGGATCGAAAGAGACAGACAAAACCTACTTTAAGCATTCGGGATATATTGGCTCTACAACCAACACACGGTTAGACCATATGCGACGGACCCATCCTGAACGGATTGTGGAAAAGGCAGTATGGGGTATGCTACCCAAAAATCGTCTGGGGCGCGCCATCATTAATCATCTCAAAGTGTATGCAGGTGCAGACCACCCCCATGCGGCACAACAACCGAAAGAATTGGATATTTAATGGCAAGTGCAATTTATAACGCTGTCGGTCGTCGAAAAGGATCCGTTGCCCGTGTTTTTATGACACCAGGGAAAGGTGAAATTTCAATCAATGGCCGTCCATTTAAAGATTATATTTGTCGTGAGAGTCTCGCCATTGTGGTGACACAGCCACTGGATCTTATTGATCAGCGGGAATCTTATGATATTAACGTCAATGTTAAAGGCGGTGGATTGACCGGTCAGGCCGGTGCCATTCGTTTGGGCATCGCCCGGGCATTGAATGAAGTTAGTGCTGATTTTCGTCCCGCTTTAAAAGAAGCCGGCTTTCTCACGAGAGATGCCCGGGAAGTGGAACGAAAAAAATACGGTCAGCCCGGTGCACGTAAAAAATTCCAATTCTCTAAACGTTAGAACTATATGGAAAAAGTCAAATTTGAAGATTTACTGGGTACTGGTGCGCATTTCGGCCACGTGACCCGCAAGTGGAATCCCAACTATAAACCATACATCCTTATGGAAAAAAATGGGGTCCATATTATTGATTTGGATGAAACCATCCGTCACCTTGATAAGGCATTAGATTTTATTCGTACCAAAGCAAAAAAGAATGGAGAATTCTTATTTGTAGGGACGAAAAAACAGGCCAAGGATATCGTACAGCAAGAGGCAGACCGTTGCTCCATGTTTTATGTGGTGGAACGCTGGCTTGGCGGTACACTGACTAATTTTACGACGATCAAGAAAAGTATTAAGCGATTGCATTTGCTTGAGAAGGAAGGGTCTCAAATTTATGAGAACCAAACCAAAAAAGAGGTTCAAATGCTCAATCGCGAACGGATCAAATTATCTGATCAGCACCGCGGTATCAAAGATATGCGTCGTTTACCTGACGCTGTCATCATTGTAGATGCCCGCCTTGAGGCCACTGCAGTAAAAGAAGCCAATTGTTTGGGTATTCCCATTATTGCATTGGTGGATTCCAATACGGATCCCACGCCGATTCAGTATCCGATCCCGGCCAATGATGATTCCATTCGTACGATTCAATTGATTATGTCTGTAATTGCAGAAACCATTTTGGAATCCTCAGGGAAGAATAATAAGTCTGATAAGAAAGACAAAAAGGATGCCAAAGTAGAAGCAGCAGATACCAAAGGTGCAGTAGAAGCATCGCCGGAAGTTGTAGAAGAGGAAGCCGTATCTGAAGAAAAAACTGAAGAACCTGAAAAGGAGGCTGAAGAAGCCAAATGAGCATTGATGCAAAAATCGTAAAAGCATTGCGCGATAAAACAGGCGCAGGCATGATGGATTGTAAAAAAGCCCTTTTGGAAACGGAAGGCAACTTAGATAAAGCCATTGATCATCTGCGTAAAACTGGTATCGCCAAAGCCGAAAAGAAAGGTGAAAGAACCGCCAAAGAAGGTCTGGTTTTTTCATACATTCACCAAGGCGGCCGATTGGGTGTATTGGTTGAATTGAATTGTGAAACTGACTTTGTAGCCAAAACAGAAGGTTTTTCTGACTTGGCACACAGCTTGGCTATGCAAATTGCAGCCACAAATCCTTTATCCATTCGTCGTGAAGGTATTCATGATGATGTCTTGAATCGTGAAAAAGAAATTTTTGCTGACCAGGCAAAAGAATCAGGCAAACCCGAAAATATTATTGAAAAAATTGTAGATGGCCGGGTAGAAAAATTTTATGCTGAATCCTGCTTATTGGAACAGCAGTTTATAAAGGATCCCGATCGTAAGGTCGCCGATCTTGTGACCGAGGCGGTAGCTACATTGGGCGAAAACATTGTTGTAAATCGTTTCGTACGCTATGCCATCGGCGAATCGACCCTAAACGGGCAACCCCAGTAATATTATGTCTCAACCTGCTTACGGGCGTATCCTCCTTAAATTAAGCGGGGAGGTGCTTGCTGGTGAGCAGGGATTTGGCATTGACCCTGCCAAGGCGACACAGCTCGCCAACGAAATCAAATCAGTCCATGAAATGGGTGTGAGTATTGGTCTCATTATTGGTGCCGGTAATATCTTTCGCGGTATGCAAGCTGCAAGTAAAGGTATGGACCGCGTCACCGGAGATTATCTCGGTATGCTGGCCACCATCATGAATGCCATTAGTGTACAGGATGCATTAGAAAAAGTGGGTGTAGAAACCCGAACTTTATCTGCCATCACCGTGTCTCAAATTGCTGAACCTTATATCCGGAGACGGGCACTTCGCCATTTGGATAAGGGGCGTGTGGTGATTGTTGCCGGTGGTACAGGGAATCCCTATTTTACCACAGATACTGCCGCCGCACTTCGAGCTACTGAATTAAAAGCAGAAGTCCTCTTGAAAGGGACGAAAGTGGATGGTGTATATGATAAAGATCCCGTTGTACATTCAGATGCAGTTCGATATGATACGATTACTTTCTCAGAAGTGATTAATAAGAATCTGCGTGTAATGGATCTAACGGCCATCACCTTATGTAAAGAAAATGCATTACCCATCCGGGTCTTTGACATTAATCATGAGGGTGATTTAAAACGGGTGGTTTCCGGTGAGAATATCGGAACGACTGTAACGGAATAAAATTATGCTTCAAGATATTTATAACGATGCAAGTCATCGCATGGATCAAGCGGTGGAACATTCAAGAATGGAATTGGCAAAAGTGCGTACTGGCCGAGCCAATCCTGATTTATTAAATGCGATTCAAGTTGAATATTATGGATCCATGATGCCTTTAAATCAGGTATCCACAATTTCGGTACCTGAACCGCGGTTAATTACGTTACAGCCCTTTGAAAAAACCTTAATCCCTATCATTGAAAAAGCCATCATGGAATCAAACCTTGGTTTAACACCGGGCAATAATGGGAATTCTGTCTTGGTGCCCATTCCAGCCCTTTCAGAGGAACGGCGAAAAGATTTAATTAAATATATTCATCAATTAATTGAAGATGGCCGTGTGGCTGTTCGAAATGTGAGGCGGGATGCCCTTCATCATATAAAGGATTTTGGTCAGAAAGAGCATATTTCTGAGGATGAAATTCGTCGCCAAGAAGGAGAAATTCAAACATTGACGGACAATCATGTTTCTTCTTTAAATGATATGCAGGAACATAAAGAAAATGAATTAATGGAATTCTAATTTCATTCCTTTTTAAATATTGATTATAAAAAAAGCCCTTCGATTACTCGAAGGGCTTTTTTGTTATATAGTATAGGATGAATGAAGTTTTATCTATTCACACTTTGAGAACCCGCAACCCGGACAGGTAACACATCCTGCTTCGTGCATTACTGAACTGCCGCAATCGGGACAGGTACTGATATTCTTGAATGTGAAATCAGTAACATTCTGTTGATGCTGGGTCACTTCTTCTGTTGTAGCCATAGTGATAGGTGTTTTCCGATGATCATCCTCTTTGGTACTATTATCGGTCTGAACACGGCTATCCGTTGTTTCATTTAAATAGTCATCCAAGGCTTTGCCAATGGCATCCGGTGTAGAGAGAATGAGGCGGCCATCTTCCCAGGTGGGGTTTGGTCCGCTAATCCCTTTTAATTGCTTAACGATGGCATTGGGGTCAATTCCGGAACGGAGTGAAAGAGAGATAAGGCGGCTAATGGCTTCAGATTGTGCTGCCGCATTACCACCGGCTTTACCAATGGTGGTAAAGACCTCACATAACCCATTTTCATCTTCATTGATGGTAATGTAAAGGGTACCTTCACCCGTACGGATTCTGCGGGTAGACCCTGCAGTTGTACCTGGTCGGACACGGGGCCGTTTTTCTACTCTTGGAGCAGCGTCAGATGGGGCTGGTGCGGCTACCTGTGTTTCAGCTGTTTCTTCTTTTTTGTCTTTATCATCAGTGATAAGAATACCTTCACGTGATCCTTCACGGTACACGGTGATGCCTTTAAGACCTGCTTTATAGGCGGTCATATAGATGTCGCCCACCGTCTCTTCTTTAATATCGTGTTTCAGATTTACAGTAGAAGAAATTGAGCTATCAATATATTTTTGGATAACACCCTGCATTTTCACCCGGAAGTAGGGATCAATGTCATGAGCTGTAACCACGTATTCTGGTAGGTTTTCATCGTCACCGAACAACCGTTCGATAATGGGATGGTAAACCTTATACTCGTTGAATTCACGTCCAAAGCCATCATTCTTTTTTACACGCCGTTTATATGAGGTGGCAAAAATGGGTTCAATGCCTGAAGTTACTCTGGCAACGATGCCGCCGCTGCCTGTAGGGGGTACGGTGAGGACGGTGGAATTCCGAATTCCATTTTCTCTGATTTTATCTTTAAGGTGGCGGGGCAGGTTTTTGATGAATTTACTTTTCCGAATACCCGTCCAATCAAAATGAGGGAATTGACCTTTTTCCTTCGCCAGCTCCACACTGGTATCATAAGCCGTATCCCGGAAAATCTGCATGACTTGATCCACCGTTTGGAGTGCATCTTCGCTATCGTACTTAATACCCATGCGGACCAGCATATCACCAAGCCCAAGAATGCCTAATCCAATACGGCGGTCATTTTGTGCATTTTGTTTTTGGGAATCCAACGCATGGCGATCCAGATTGTAATCTATAACATTATCCAAGAATCGTGTGGCGATTTCTACAGTTTCCTTGAATTCATCTATCATGAAATTGCCTTCAGTATCCACAAACCGCTCTAGGTTCAATGATCCCAAATTGCAGCAGCCGCCATCAGGGAGGGGTTGCTCAGCACATGGATTAGTGGACACTAAGGGACTGCAATATTCTGCATTGTGATAATCGGTCATGGTGTCCCAGAAAAGGAGTCCCGGTTCGGCACTGCTGTGGGCATGGGAGATAATATCTTGCCACAACTGTTTTGCATTCACCGTTTTGTAAACCTTGTCTTCCCATTTAAGATCAAATTCCGCATCGTTCTCAACTGCTTCCATGAAATCATGGGTAAGCAGCACGGAGATATTGGAATATTTCACCATATTGATATCACCGGTTTTGATTTTGATGAAGTTTTCAATATCAGGATGGTCAATACGCAGTGTCTGCATATTGGCACCGCGTCGTCCATGTTGCGCAATGGTGTTGGTATTTTCACTGAATAAATTCATGAAACCAACAGGACCGCAAGACTCCCCACCGGTGCCTTTAATGGCATCGCCTGAAGGACGGAGAACAGACAAATCATGACCGCAGCCGCCACCAAATTTATATGTCCGCGCTTCTTCTTCGATGGTTTTGTAAATTGAATTGATGGAGTCATCCTGGATGCCCACCACATAGCAGTTGTTCAATGTCGTGGTAATATCTTCACGTCCTGCACCATGCATAATGCGTCCGCCCGGTGTGAATTTGAAATCCTCAAGAATGGAATAGAATTTTTTCTCCCATAAATTTCGGAGTTTTTTGGTTTGTTCTACGGAAGCTAGGGCAGTGGCTTGACGCTGCCATAACTCATGGGGATGACTTTCCCATGGGGCCAGGTATTTGTTTTTCAGCACATCGGCGCCGAGGGTGTCGCCTTTGTAATAATTTTCTATTTTGTAGGAGGTGAGTTCAGAAGACGCATCCTGATCATCAACCTCTTTGGTCAACTCGCGGACGGTTTCTTCCACAATGGTGTTAAGTTTTCCCGAGGACTTTTTTCCTGAGGGAAAATTGAGTTCTATCGCTTCAGCCATTTATAACATTCCTTTATGGTATGTGGATATAGTTAGAAAAATCGAGGTTTATTCAGGCTGACAATCGAAAAAGTGATAATCGACTTGGTTGGCACGGGCAATATATAAAACTTGAAAAAACACTCCAAAAGAAAAAGTAAAAAAACTAAAAAGATTGACGAGAAAAAAGTTTCTTTCCACAGTTTTCCACAATTTATCCACATGCCCGAAGGAAAAAATCAATCGTGAATATTAAATGAAAATCTAAAAAACAATTCAGCTTAAATCAATCCACCGAGGGAGGCTGGAGGCAAATGAAAATATTTGGAATGGAAACGCTGGAGCACCAGAAAAATATGACATAAATTCGAATCCATTGCGGGCGTCGTATAATGGTTATTACCCAAGCTTCCCAAGCTGGTGACGTGAGTTCGATTCTCATCGCCCGCTCAAATACTGTATGAAAAATAAGACATACCTCCATATTGCGATTGTACTCACGTGTACATTATTTATGTCCTGTGCTTTATTCATCCCGGGCTATAATGATTATGCTACCGCCAAACGATATTATGAAAGGGGTCAGTACGATCCTGCGGTTCATGCCGTCATAAAGTCGCTACGATTTAAGCCCGATGATGAAAAACGAATTGCGCTTTTGGAGGCAGCTTACCCTATGGCGGTGGATGAACACCAATATGAACTGCGGCGCCTGGAGTCTTTATCCAACACATCCAAGTGGCCTCAATTGGTTCGGACCTATGAAGCGCTTCAACGATTAGGTAGGGGGGTGGATGGGATTAAACCTGTTTTAATCAAGCGAGCTGATTATACCTTATCACTACTGGTGGGGGATTATACCGCCAGCATTGAAGCAGCCAGACCCAAAGCAGCGGAACACCATTATCAACAAGGTTTGGTATTTAAAAAAGGGGAAACGAAGCAGGAACAAAAGTCCGCGGCCATCCAATTCAAATTGGCCATGGGCTTTGTGCCAGAATACAAGGATGCAGCAAACCTTTATACTGAAGCCAGAGAAAATGCCATATTTACATTACTGGTGAGCACATTTAGAGGCGATCGAGATTTGACCTCCTTTCTCCGGGATAAGATGATGATGGCCCAAACGACCACTTCGAAAGAATTTTTACGGATTGTGAGTCGGGATCAGCTTCGAACCATCATGAGTGAACAAGGGTTGGTTCAGGCCGGCATCACCGACAACAACTATCTGGAAATTGGAAAACTATCCGGAGCCGATCATATTTTAACTGCATCCATTACCACGACTTATCGTCCTGTGGAAAAAATCAAAAATCAATACGATCAAGAACGAGAAGTAACAGTCCGAAAAGAAACCTATACGGATTCTGCCGGGGTGAAACGAACCAAAAATATTAAAGGAAAGGTGAAAGCCAAGGTGCGCCATTTTAAGAAAAGTACGGGCGGAACCTTAACTGTAAATTATCAGGTCATGGATGTGAACACAGGTGAACTGCTTTTTCAAGGGTCCGTAAACAGACGGGATAATTTTAAACATGAATGGGCCACATACCGCGGTGATGTCCGGGCCTTAAGCGACCGATATAAATGGCTGGTGAAACAGGAAGAAATATTTGCCCCTTCTGAAAGTGATATGATGATGAAAATGGCCCGATCCATCCCCAAAGAATTTCATCGCAAGATTCACGACCATTATTCCAACTAGATATCATCTTAAAATCAATCGTGTTTTTTCAATCCCGTAGACTCCAATTTATATTTAGTCTTATCCTAAAGCTGACAGCGGTATTTTTAATATTCCGCCTCATTTTTATGTTCAGTTTTATTTCAGGGATGACAGGATCGTGGGGAGAATTGGTTCAAGCCATTTGGGTAGGATTTCGGTTTGATCTCCGTTTATCGGTCCTCATTACCTTGCCCATTATTTGGGCATTTCTCATTCCACATTGGAATCTGCTAACGGTACCTATCCTACAAAAATTAAGCCAGATATATTTGGCAATTGCAGTGGTGGGTACGGTCTTTTTTTACGGATTTGATTTAGGAAATTACAGTTATTTGGGTCACCGGATGGATGTATCCACTCTGCGTTTACTGGAAAATCCAATAATCGCCATGGAGATGGCATGGGAATCCTATCCCATTGTGTGGATTGTATTAGGTTTAATTGGGTGCACTCTGGCCATATTCTGGTGGATTCAAAATGGCTTTTTGATTTTGCTTGGTCAATCGCAGGTACAGCGGTTTCGGCATAGAGCCACAGGTTTTATTTTGGGCGGACTGGTTGTCCTTTTTTCATTTTGGGGTACATTTCGCCAATATCAATTATTGTGGAGTGATGCCCATTTTAGTAAAGATCCTTTTATCGTAGCTGTGGCATTGAACCCCATATTGTATTTAAATGAAACGCGCAATTTTGAATTGGAAGATTTTGATTTATCAGAAGCTCAAAAGTATTACAGTCTCATGGCAGATGAATTGGGTGTGGATGAGCCAAATTTAGATGAAATGAATTATGTCCGAACTGTATCGGCGAATTCGAAATCGGATCACCCCAATATTGTTATTGTATTTTTGGAATCGGTAGGCTTCAACCGAATGGAACGGACGGGTAATCCCATGGGGGCCACACCGAATCTGGATCGATTGGCATCAGAAGGTATTTCGTTTGACCGATTTTATATCCCCATGGTGGGGACTGCCCGATCCGTTTTTGGCATGCTCACAGGCATCCACGATGTTGCCAGTGTGGAGACGGCCTCCAGCAATCCTCGGATTGTGGATCAATATTCATTGGTGAATGCATTGGATGGGTATGACAAACATTATATCATGGGAGGCAGTGCCAGTTGGAGAAATGTGCGGAGTTTAATTCAGAATAATATCCCTGATATGAGAATCAAAGAGCAGGAGGATATGGATTATCCCCGTTTGGATGTGTGGGGCATTTCGGATCATGATTTGTTTCAAGCTGCACACGATCAATTTGAAGCCCTGGATAAAAGTAAACCTTTTTTTGCAGTGGTCCAGACCGCAACGAATCATCGGCCCTATTCCATACCGGATGATGTGGCTGGATTTGAAATATTGGATAAAGATGAAACAGATTTAGCCAATGCGGGGTTCGACTCAAAAGAACAGTACAATGCCATGCGATCGTTGGATCATGCTGTTGGTGAATTCATGAAGAATGCGGCATCCTCTACTTACGGAAACAACACCATTTTTTTATTTTTTGGAGATCATGGGACATCCGATCCCAGGGCGAACCATATGCCGCCATCAGATTTTGAATTAAAACTGCGATCCTATCAGGTGCCGTTGATTGTTTATGCACCATGGAAATTTAAAGGCGGGCGAATTCGAAATGATGTATCTCAATTGGTGGACCTCATGCCCACTGTATGTGGATTGGCCGGCGTATCTTATGAAAACCGCACCTTGGGTCGGGATCTCTTTCATGATGCAATCCCCAGTGAACCCTTGGCCATGATTGTAAATAAAAAAGTGGCTGAACAGCATATTGCTGTGGTGGGGCAGGATCATTATTTATCCATGCAAAAAGATGGATCAGATGTAAAGCTCCATGAATTATGGTCCAATGAACCATGGGTTGATGTGAAGGCTAAATATCCTGAAATTACGCGCAGTTATTCAAAGCGATTAAAAGGCATATATGAAACAGCAAAATACATGCTTTACCATAACAAGAATTAAAAATGGGGATGCAGAATGGCGCACCCCCATTTTATATAAACGACTCGTGCAATTTGTACAAGTGAGATCTATAGTAACGGATAAAAGTTACAGATTGAAATTGAAACACGCTGTGAGGGGTATCACATGAAGGAGATCCCTGTAAAATGAATCGCTTAAAGGGCATTTGGGTGCCGGTATTGTCACCCCAGAAAGAAGATTGTTCAATCGATATGGATCGTTTATTTGACCATATAGATTGGCTCTTTGGCCACCAGATTCATGGGATTGTATTGTTTGGTACCAACGGGGAGGCCACATCCTTTTCTGTTGCGGAACGAAAAGCGGTTCTGGAGGGGATCCGTAATAAAGGGATCCAGAATGAAAAGGTGATGGTAGGGACGGGCTGCAGTGCATTGACCGATACGGTGGACTTAAGTATTCATGCCCTGGCCCTGGGTTATGCGCATCACCTGATTCTGCCTCCATTCTATTATAAGCAGCCAACCCAAGAGGGGTTAATAAACAATTATTCGGAGATTATTCAGCGGGTGGGGCAGGATGCATTCAAAGTGTATTTATATAATTTCCCCCAACTGTCGGGCATCAGTCTGGATGGGGAACTGGTGGGGCAGCTCATGGAAAAATTTCCTGATAATGTGGTGGGGTATAAGGACAGTTCCGGGAACTGGAATCAAACCATAGAGATTATGGAAAGAAACCCGGATATTATCATGTTTCCAGGTTCGGAAATATTCTTGAGCAGTGTGCTGGAATTGGGGGGTGCCGGCGTCATTACAGGAACGGGGAATGTTAACCCGGGGATGGTGAAAAAGACCTATGATGCTTTCTACAATGAACCGGAAGCGGCGGCACTGCTGCAGGAAAAGATCAATCAATTTCGAACGGCAGTTCAGAAGTATCCCCTTATTGGTGCACTGAAACATTTAATGGCCCATTACCGTCAGGATCGTCAGTGGCTAAACCTGCGTCCACCTCTCATGCCATTATCTGAATCGGAAGGGGCAGCCTTGATTGATTCTATTGATGGAATCGATTTCAGTTTAAAAGCAGACACCTAATTTATTCTCAAAAATAAAAGGGGGTTCAGGGTGTAAATTCCCGCCCATGAAAATCCTCTCTATCAGCGAAAACAGTACCGGCGCCGAGCTGGGGCTTCAGCCCGGTGATCAGGTGGAAGCCATTGATGGCTCTCGGGTCAGAGATATTATTGACTATCGATTCAAGATGTCCGATGAAAATATCGTCCTACGGGTACGTCAAAACGGGGCCATTCAGGAATATGATATCGAGAAAGATTATGACGATGATTTGGGACTGGAGTTCGAAGATTTTCGGATTCGCAAATGTGCCAATGACTGTATCTTTTGTTTTGTAGATCAAAATCCCCCCGGCATGCGGGATGCACTCTACTTCCGCGATGGGGATTTTCGTTTATCTTTTCTTCATGGCCATTACATCACCATGACCAATATGGGCTGGAAAGAATTAAAGCGTGTGGTGGAGCAGCGATTGACGCCTTTATATATCTCTGTGCATGTGACCCAGCCGGACAAACGATTAGAGATGTTTCTCTATGGCAAAGATGACCTTCTATTACGAAAATTTGAATATTTGACAGAAAACGGGATCGAACTTCATTCTCAAGTGGTACTGTGTCCCCATTGGAATGATGGCGATTTTTTAAAGCAGACCATACAGGATATTCATCAATTTTCACCCATGGCCAGATCCATGTCTATTGTACCTGCAGGCCTTACCAAACATCGGGAAGGATTGCCGAAAATAGCCCCAGTGACGGTAGAATATGCGGAACAGTTCCTCCCTATGGCAGAAAAGCTTGGGGAGACCTATCGTCTGGCCGATGGGCGGCGGTTTGTATTCTTGAGTGATGAATGGTTCCTTATGACCGGACGACCATTGCCAAACGTAGATTATTATGAAGATTCAGAATTATCAGAGAACGGGGTGGGGCAGGTACCTTTTTTCTGGGCGCAATGGCAAAGTGGCCTGAAGAATATGAATCCCGAATTGGATACCCCAAGATCTGTGACCGTATGTACTGGAACATTGATTTCTGAATGGTTTCAGACCCACTGGCTCCCAACGGTGAATCAGTGGCAGAATTTGACCGTTAAGCATTTGGCGATCCAGAATACATTTTATGGTGAAAAGGACGTGACCGTCTCCGGGTTGTTGGTGGGGCAGGATATTATTGATCAATTGAAGGGGAAGGATCTGGGAGATATGGTTATTTTTTCCGATAGGATCTTAAGCGAAACCGGGACCGTTACCCTGGATGATATGACCTTGGATCAGATGTCTGAAGCGGTGGGCACACCTGTGGTGGTAACCGATGATACACCGAAAGCATTTTTTGATTTAGTAGCCGCGGATTAATCTGATGGGCGCGGATTTATTATATAAGGATACGACTGATAAAATCATCAAATGCTTTTACGATGTATATAATGAATTGGGTTACGGCTTTTTGGAAGCTGTTTATGAAAATGCCATGTGTATTGTGCTAAGGCAATCAGGATTAAAAGTGAATCAACAGAAAGAATTAAAAGTAAAATTTCGAAATACAATCGTTGGTGATTACAGAACGGATATTATTGTGGATGGTAAGATCATTTTAGAATTAAAGGCTGCAAAGGCAATCGCTTCTGAGCATGAAGCACAATTACTCCATTATTTAAAGGCGACTGGAATGGAATTAGGTATGATCCTCAATTTTGGAAAAACACCACAATTTAAGCGATACATTAATTCTAACCATCCGCGTCAATCGGCGAAAATCGGGAGCAACTAATGGCAAATCCGTCGGCCGCCCCAATGTAGGCAAATCCACATTCTTCAACCGGATGCTGAAACAGAAAAAGGCCATCGTGGATGCCCAAGAAGGGATTACCCGGGATCGGCTCTATGGCGAAACGGAATGGGTGGGCCACCACCTTACATTTGTCGATACTGGCGGATACATCCCGGAAGACCTTGATATATTCAACAAGGCCGTTCGAGAACAGGCCCAGGCGGCAGTATCTGAAGCAGACCTGATTTTACTCATGGTGGACGGGAGAGAGGACCCCACTGCATCGGACAAAACATTGGCCCAGTTTGTTCGGGAATCGGGGAAAAAGGCCATTTTAGTGGTGAATAAATGCGACAATTTGGAGACCGATGTGCAAGTCCACGGTTTTCATGAATTGGCCATTGAACCTATCCATCCTGTATCGGCACTCACTGGCCGGTTATCCGGTGACCTCCTGGATCTTATCCTGAAGGAATTAAACTTATCCAGTATCAAACCCGTGGAGGAAAAAGAGGCAGGAATGCGCCTCTCCATTGTGGGGATGCCAAATGTGGGAAAATCTTCACTCACCAATGCACTTCTGCAGAAAGAACAATCCATTGTGACGCCCATCGCCGGCACCACGCGGGATTCCATCGATGCTTACCTGAAATATTATGGCCAAACGATTACATTGGTGGATACGGCAGGACTCCGAAAACGAAGCAAGGTGAGTGACAATATCGAATTTTACTCTAACGTGCGGACACAGCGGGCCATTCTGAATTCGGATGTGACTTTGGTTCTCATCGATGCAGAAAAAGGTTTCAGCAAACAGGATAAAGCCATTGTAGATGATGTGATAAAGAAAGGGAAGGGCCTCGTGTTTATCGTGAACAAATGGGACCTGGTGGATAAAGAAAACCATACCATGAAAGAGTTCACCGATAAAATTGCCTATCAGTTTAAGGCATTATCCCATTATCCTATTTTATTCATATCCGCAAAGACCAAACAGCGGGTCTCAAAGGTGTTGGGTCTGGCTCAGGCGGTCTATGAGACCAGGGGAAAAACGATTTCCACATCCAAACTGAATGATTTTTTGCAGAAATTACTTCGCCAGCAGTCACCCCCTGCCACGCGAGGGAAGGTGATCAATTTGAAATACATGACTCAGGTGAATGCGGCCCCCCACTTATTTGTCATATTCACCAATTATCCAAAACTGGTCCCCCAGAGTTACCGGCGGTTCATTGAGAATCAGCTGAGAGAAACATTTGATTTAATGGGTGTACCCATTCGCATATCGTTTCGGAGGAAATAAAAAAGCGAGCGCGAACCAAACCAAGGAGGGTAACGAGGTAAGAAGGAGTTTGGCAAGAGATATTCGCGCCCGCTTAACCCTTTAGACCCCATATTTACAAAAAGGTTCCCAATCTTATGAAAAAAATATCAATATTTGTGATGGGGCTCACATTGAGCCTTTCATGCAGTGAAACAGTAGAACCGTTGGTGATTGGTTTTTGGAATGCTGAAAACCTTTTTGATCTGGTGGATGATCCAGACACACGGGATGAAGAATTTGCCCTGGGCGGCAGAAAAAATGTTACCCAGGAGATTTACGATCTTAAGATAAAGCATTCGGCGGAGGTATTGGCGGATTTAAATGCAGATGTAGTGGCGCTTTGCGAAGTGGAAAATGCATCTGTTTTAGGGGATCTGAATCAGGCTTATGCGGGTCGGGATTATGCAATTATTCATTATGACTCTCCAGATGAACGGGGTATCGACAATGCACTGCTCTACGATCCGAAAAAAATGAAAGTGGTGTCGAGCCGGCCCATACCCAATATGCTCCCCGGGGGCGATAAGACGCGGGATATACTCTATGTGATTGGTGAATATGGGGGTGAAAAGCTCCATATCTTTGTGGACCACTGGCCTTCGAATTATGGAGGGAACCAGGAGGGTATTTCCAAACGAGCCGTAACGGCCCAGTTGGTGGCAAAGACGGTTTCAAGGATACTGAGCAGAGATGCAGATGCAGAAATCATCCTCCTGGGGGATTTTAATGAGAACCCGGATGAAATGAATGTTATGTCTTTGCGGGCGGTAGGTCTGTCGAGCCTCATGGCGCCCATGCTGGGAGAACCCAAGAAGGGGACTTACATCTACAGAGGAGAGGACCTGTTCTATGACCAGATTCTCATCCATGAAAGCCTATCTGACGAACATGGTCTGGCCATTGAGCCAGGATCGGCCTATATCCTGGATCTACCCAAATACCGCCAGCAGGAAGGGGATTATGCCCATTACACCTTTCGTTTTTGGGTGGGGGATCGTCTATTAGGCGGGTATTCAGATCACTTAGCGGTGCGGGTGAATATTCTTAAAAAATAGAGTTGGCAGTATTGGGATAATCACCTAATTTTGCCGGCCTTCAATCGAAAGATTAAGGCGATTTTTGACATAAAAATTCATGACGCGGGGTGGAGCAGTCTGGTAGCTCGTCGGGCTCATAACCCGAAGGTCGGAGGTTCAAATCCTTCCCCCGCTACCAGAATATTATAAAAGGTTTAGACTATTACAATAGTTTAAACCTTTTTTTTTGCGGTTGGACAAGGAACGGGAACTAAATAATACGAACACCAGCAGGATTTTTCGTTGTATTCAAGGCACGCAAACAGGCGCATAGCACCGATATGCAAGTGTTGGTGTAACGCAGAAGAGAGTGAAAAAGACAATGGGTTTGTTCATATTATTTAGTGTACATTCCTAACTAGAGAGCTTTGCATAACTCAGCCAAATCAGCCCAGAATCTAACAAAAGTGTAA
>LSCF01000021.1 GCA_001577025.1 Fidelibacterota bacterium TCS55
GTTTCCCTGTTAAAGACTATTATAAAAAACTAGGATTTGATCTAGAAAAAGAGCCCTTTGATATTTCCGGGAGTGAATTCATCAATGAATATATGGAGCGGATCCATGAGCCGAATCTGCACCCGGAAGTACCGGAAGTGTTGCAGTCAGTAGAAGATATGGGTTTGGGCCAATCCATTTTATCCGCTGCCAGTCAACCCATGTTGGATGGCATATTGAAAGACCATCATATCGCACCATTTTTTATGCGGATTCTCGGTCAGGATAATCATTATGCTTACGGTAAAGAAGCGATAGGGAAAGCATGGGTGAATGAATTACACCACGGACCCCACGAAATATTATTTGTGGGTGATACACTCCATGATAAAGAAGTGGCCGATGCTATTGACGCCGATTGTGCATTGGTGTCGAACGGTCATGTGAGTGAAGCAAGATTGAAAAAAACCGGTGACCCGGTATTTGAGAATTTAAACGGATTGATAAAGTGGTTGAAAAACGGAGATTAATCACACGAAACATGTAAGGGTATTTATTTTTATTTGGTCCATGGGCATGGCTTATGGTCAATTTTTGGATGCGGTTCGCCAAGTAGAATTTGATGGCCCTGGTTCTCGCTCCAGATCGGTTATTGGATATACAATGACGGGGAGCGTAAATCAATTACCGCAGGACATTGTTATGGAAGGGGCAGCGATCCGATTCTCAGGAGACTCAACGGCCACTGTATCCATTCAATTTTTAGATTCAAAAGGAATGTGGTCTGAAGAGTACAAAGCCAAAATTTTCCCTGAACCCAATAGTAACCGATTTATTGCATCTGTTTTAGATTATTCACTGAATGAAATTCATGCCATTCGATATGAGGTTAATTCCGAAAATCCTGTTCATTTTTTAAAGGGAGGTGTTTTCGAAAAAGTTAATGAAACTATTCTACAAGAAAACCGAACCTATCCAAAACTGAATCCATTAGGGGTAGAAAAGCCAAAAGTCATTTCACGGAGTGAATGGGGTGCCAATGATCCAAAATATAGTTATTCAAATCACCCATATTTTGACAAAATGACCCTTCACCACGCTGCAGGGTGGGGGGCTAAATCCTTAGATGAGGGGAAAGCAGCAGTAAAATCTATCCAAGAGTTCCATCAGGATGGACGTGGGTGGAGTGATATTGGTTACCATTTTGTTGTTGATATGGCCGGAAATATTTACCAGGGGCGTCCAGAGACTGTCCTTGGTGCACATGTGGGTGGTGCCAATACAGGGAATATAGGTGTATGCATTTTGGGCTGTTATCATCCACCTGAAACCAGCATCACTTGCCGGGATGAAATGACCTATAATACGGAAAAATCTTTAATTCATCTTTATGCATGGATTAGCGATACATATGGTATTGAACCTACGGTGTTGAAAGGTCATCGGGATTATTTTGGCACCACATCCTGTCCCGGTGATAATGTGTGGCCAATGCTGCCTCAATTGAGGGCAGATATCTCTTTATTCATTCAATATGGAGAACAGCCAACACGCTATTCGTTATTTCAGAATTATCCGAATCCATTTAATGCATCAACCACACTGCACTATGACTTACCAGAGCCATCGAAAGTGAGGGTTATTATTTATGATATATTGGGCAGAAAGGTTATTGAATTGGTGAATGATTACCAGAATTATGGATATAAAGAGATAATATGGAATGGAATGAATGAATCTGGGGAAATGGTTCCCCCGGGCATTTATTTTTATAAAGCAGAACTTGGACCCTTAACGGAGACGAAAAAAATGGTGTTACTCAAATAGTTTATTATGGGTTGTGATCGACTTCAATCCCACCAATCCTAACACCAAAAACAATACTTTATAAATATGCTCATGGAGGGTAAAGATATAAGCCAACCACGTCCAGTCATTTATGATCAACATCATCCCAATATAAAGGATCACAAATAATCCTAAATGGTAAAATGTCATGATACGAATCATTTTTGATTGTCCAGCAGTGAGAAATAACCCTAAGGTGAGCCAAAACCATCCATTGAAGGGCAATTCAAATTTAGTTTTCGGGAATGATCCAACAATTTCAAATTGATCTGTATCAACACCTACCAATGAAATAGATTTATGATTTTGCAAAATGGATTCAAAATGGGGTGCTACAATTTGTTCAATGAGGATGGACTGCGTTGGCCGTATTACGCCAATATACAGGAATGAAATTCCTGCCATAATGATGATGAGCCGTTTTATCAGGCGAATAGATCGTGGTTGCTGATGGTTGTCCATAAATACCAAAGGGTAAGAACGATGGGATAAAAAATGAAGTATGAGCTATAGGTATGCACCTGTTCCCACCAAGAGGGAACATAGTAAATGGAGAGGGCAAAGATCATGATCCGAAACACATTGGCAACGAACAACAGCAAAATACCCCCCACTAAAAATCCAATTCGTTTTTGAATGGGCCCTCCGGGATAAGCAATAATAAATCCCATATACAATCCAATTAATTCCAGGCCATTACATCCATTTTGAATCTCTACACCATTGGTACCAGTGATGGCTAAAATGCGGGCGTCGGAATATATTTCCCAGCCAAACATATTAAGAATATTCCCGGCTAAACTGACACCGGAATAACTCAAGAATGCATCCAAGCGGCCATCGGGGAGGAGGTAATAATCATATAAAATATACCACACCACATAAACCCCACCTGCTGTAATTAAAAATCGAGTGAGTGGCGATATTTCTTTTATACGAGTCTGAATATCCATAGTGATCAATCAGTTTACGAGATGAATGAATCCATTGGCAAACAAATAGGAAAATTCAATACTGTACCTTCTTCAAATTCACTGGTTTCGTAATCACAGATTAATATACCAAAAGATGCAGAATCCTTCGGCAGATCAAAGTTGATCTGTGGTAAAACAAAAGATATAAAAATGTTAATGGTTATTAACCATTTAACGAAATGATTCATATTGAATCTCCATTCCTCAAAAGTTACAAACAAATACCCCCCCCCAACAGAATTATTTAAGACACTTAAATCCTCATTCCCCTTTTATAATAAATATTGATTTGTGTAATTTCTGATACTTAAAAAGGAAATAATCATGGCTAAACATTTAATATTTTTCATTCTTCTTTTATCAATCATTTTTGCAAAAGAAATTGAACTTGGTCAAAAACTAACGCTGGATAGCACAACTGCTGTATCTACTTTGTTAGAAAATCCAGATACATATTTAGACAAACCTGTTCAAATTACCGGCACGGTGGTAGATGTCTGCGCCCATAAAGGATGCTGGATAGAAGTATCCAGCGACCGTCCCTATGAAACAATCACTGTTAAAGTGGATGATGGCGTAATTGTGTTTCCCGTTACGGCAAAAGGAAAAACTGTTGTCGCTGAAGGAAAATTGGAAAAATTGAATTTGTCCGATGAACAAGCAATTCGCATAAAAAAACATGAAGCAGAAGAAAAAGGCGAAGATTTTGATGAAGCCAATTGTAAGCTAACAGAAAAAGATAAAACAGTATATCGCCTGCGCGGATTGGGAGCTGTGATTAAATAAATATGAAATGGCGGAAATGGAATAATATTTTCCACCGTGACCTAGGGTACCTTGCAGTTGGACTGACTATCATTTATTCAGTATCAGGAATTGCGGTTAACCATGTTGCTGACTGGAATCCCAGTTATAATATAGAGCATCAATCATTCCACATTGACGTTTCTACTGTTCAATCACAACCTACAGAATCAGATATAAGTCAAATTGTATCAGCCTCCGGATTAACCGGAACGGTTGAGTCCACATTTATGATTAGTTCGGATCAAATCCGAATTTTCCTGGAGAATCAAACCTTAGATGTAAATCTAAAAACTGGTGATGCAGAATTAGAAACAATTGAGAAAAGAGCAATCCTGCAAGAATTCAATGCCATGCACCTGAATCATCCCAAAAAATTATGGACGTGGATGGCGGACATTTATGCAGTTGTTTTGATCATCCTTGCAGTCACAGGTTTGTTTGTTCTAAAAGGGAAAAAAGGGATTACCGGCCGGGGAGCATGGCTAACGGGATTGGGTATTTTGATACCGCTAATATTTTATTTTATGTATTTATAAAAAGCCCCGAATATCTATTTTTAAAATAGAGGAAACGAGGCTTTTAGTCGCTTTAAACGAGTTTTCTTTTACGTTTTAATAAATCGTAGCTTCAAAATCCAACCCAATAAGTTCAAAATTATCTACTGACACAACGATACTGTCTGCATCCATGAAATAATTTTCCAGTGTGCCGCCATAAACACCAAGGATGTGTTGATTTGTGGCAGGGTTGGGATCATTCGGATCTTCCCACGAAACGGCAAGACTCATGGTAAAGCACGGTACCTACTATGTGCCTACAATCAGTGCCTGAGAATTTGTATATGAGAAGGCGGCGTGGTTTATAAATAATCGCCTATTGTTTTGCAGGGTCTAGGGATGCTTCCCTGCCGGTAGGCATGGCCTAGACCCTATTAAAATTTATTTCATAAATTTATACGGTGGGAATTTCCCTATAACCGTCCGGAATGGTCCACGGAATTCTCTAGATCTTGCACCGGGTGTTTTGGTGAACTCTAAAGCCCAAACCATTTTGAATTCTTCTAGGCTGCCTTGGTCCAAACCATACTCCCACTCAAGCCATTCTTTGCAAAATAACTCATCTTGGCATATGTCAAACTCGTTTGTAAGTACTAGAGATCCATTATTTATTTCGTAAGTGTAGGCTACTTCATATATCCAAGTGCCTTGACCAATGCCAGGCCCATCCCCAGAATCAACCCAAATATCATCATAACGGTATTTCACATAAAGTGTATCACCATCTAATTCCCATTCTGCAACGGTAGAATCAGTATAGGTTCGATCCCATCCGGATCCATCATCATAGGGATCCTCCCATGTGTAAACCTCTACCCATCGCCCTTTATCCTCAATATGGATTGCCCAAGAACCATAATCCCAAGAAGTATCATCTTCGTAACTAAAAATTTCTGTAGGTGTATTGGCTGGGATTGCAATTGTGGAATGTTCCAATGTGCCACCAATCATTAAGAAATTAGTATCTGAAACAGAATATTGTTGTTCTGGAATGTTCAATATTCGACCATCAAAAGTAAAGTCTATCTGATCTTGAATTTCAACATAATCCCCGTCATTAAAGTAGACACCTATATAATCAGAATTCCACCAAACTGTGGTATCATAATTCCCTGTGCTATCATCATACCATATTGTTGTATCCTGATAATTATTAGAAAGATTATTCATATATGCTGTTATAAATGGTTTATCAGAGCCTTCCTGATTATTAAACCAATTATAATTTGTTATGGATACACTGGATTCCCCAGAGTATGGATCTGCCCAACCATGCATAAATTTGATTTCATCTTCAACAATTCCAGATACATCAATAGATCCTTGTCCATCAGCCATTCGATCAATAAGCTCTTGGTTAGAATTTGTGGTGATAACCATAGCATAATTCCAGGCATTTAAACTGTGGCCCGCCACATCTTCAACTGATCTTCCTGCCGTATAGCGGTTCAATGATTGGGGCATATACCAGGTCCCCACAATCTGGTCTTCTATAGATACTTCCTTTTCACAGGAAAGAAGGCCAAACAAAATGGTGGCAAATAATATTTTTTTCATGGCATTTATTCCTTAGATAATCAATTTGGCCAAAGTTACATATTTTTTCTGATATGATGTTGTGACAGATACCACATTATTTATTCATTTCTGGTTCAAGATCTACCCCAAGTCCTTCAGCAATCCGATTGATATAATTAAAGAAACCTACGACTTGCGCTGCATCGCTAATTGCAGATTGGGAGAAACCCATATTCTCCAGTTTATGAATATCCATTTTAGACATTTCAGAAGGGGTTTTAGTTAATTTTTCTGCCCATTTACATAGTGTATGGTCTTTTTCTGAAAAATTTGCATTCCGCCAATTCTGTTTGAGCTGGGTTGATAGTGTCTCATTCTGGACTTCATCCCGGAAGTCGTTCCAATGGGCCTCCGTTCAGTAATGGCATCCATTGGTTTGAGAAACAACGACGGCGATCATTTCCCGCTGGGCACGAGATAAATCTGAAGGGCCAAACATAATAGCCGTATACATTCGCATAGATTCTTTCAAAGCGCTGGGGCTTTGACTCATGATTCTCAGGATATTGAATACACGGCCGGAGCGTTTGATACCCTTTTCATACTCTTGTTTAACTATACCATCTGCTTCATCAATTTCAATTGTCTTTATGTAAGCCATTTATTGTTCCAATAGGTGATAATCTGCTTCCATTCTGGCTTCATAGTCAAAGCCTTCTTTCCTGCCCCGGTATCGGCCCCAACTATATAGAACTGTCCCTAAAAAAAGTCCAATAATGGCAAACATATAAATATCCCTGATAATATTCAGTGTAAAAATGATCATTGTAATGGCAGGAATTCCACCGATGATATATAATGCCCAAATTGGAAATCGTACTTTTGCGGCTTGATATAACCTTTTATTTACATGAGGTAGTGCTATGAGTGCGATCCCCTGAAGAGTATATATGCCGAAAATGCCAATCAAGCCAGCATTGCGCAAGTAGGATGCAGTTTGAGTCCAAATCAGCAGTACACAGATGATGCCACTAACAATGAGACTAATATAGGGTGTATGCCATTTCGGGTGGATTCTGGCCAACGATTTAGGGAACAAACGATCCTCACTGAACACAAATAAGGTTCTGGATGGCACAAGGATGGCACCATTGATACTGGTTAAAAATGCACTTAATGCACCGATGGCGACTATGGTTGCCCCCCATGACGGCAGGAACTGAGCGGCCGCATCCGCCATGGCAGATTTGGATTGGGCCAGAGTTTCTGCCGGCAATACACCAAATGCCACAAATGACATGAGAAAAAAGATCACCGCACCTGCAATCACTCCTTTTACAAAAATCATGGGGAGAGTTTTGGTTGGATTTTTAGTTTCTCCCGCTGCTTGCGCAAGGGACTCAAACCCTGCATAGCTGAAGAATAACATGGGCATGGCCGCTAAGACACCAGAAATTCCCTTTGGCAATAAGGGGTCATAATTAGATAGGTCCACTACAAATAATCCGGGAATAATAAGAACCAGGATACTGCCAATTAAAATAATAAGCATCCCAGTTTGAATCTGGGCATAATATCGAATTCCAATGATATTAATTGCAAAAAAGAATATGAGAACTCCCGATGCCCACATTTTTACATCTGTATCAGGAATGAAAAAAGTCATATAATCCCCAAAACTGGATGCCATAAAAGTAATGGCGCCTACAAATGCCATGAGTTTCATCCAGACAGCGATAAAGCCAAGATAGTAATTATTGAAAGTACGTGATATATGAACATAGGCACCGCCGGGACGCATGCCAAGCGGTGTTGAAATGAATACACTATACGTTAAGGCTGTACATAAAACGATAGGTGTGAATAAAAGATAGGCAAATGGAACAGCCGAACCGGCTACAGCGCCCGCTTCTCCTGTAACACGAAAAATACCTGCGCCGATAAGTATACCAATGATGGTTGCATAGCCAGATATTTTACCGAGGTCTCGTTTTAGGGTTGCCATAGAAGGGGGCGAAGGTAGTGTTATATCTGTACGGATGTCAAGAATGGTAATCTATTCAAGTTTAATAAAATCTGTCAGCAAGGTAATGATTTATCCAATAAATTCGACCCCATATTTAATAAGATAACCAATCCGAACTATTTTAATAATTCGATCACTTGAATCAAAATAAGCAAAATGTAGACCACTGTACAGGATGTACAGGCGGATGTGTCTCTGATGCCCAATCTGGATTTACTGTTTCAGATTCATTTCAGCGTTTTAATCAAAAGGAGGATATTTTTAGCCGTTCTTTTTGGGATGAGACCATTCATTCTGAAAAAACTGATCGATTTTATACATCCTACCGAAAACCATTGAAAGAATGGAAACAAGTGGATGGGTATAAGCATCGTGATTTTTCTCTCCGAAATGCGGGGTGGCATGTGGCAGATTTTTTTGCTGAAAGATTGGAGGAAGCGATAGAACGCCGTGAAGGATTTCTAGATTATCTCACGGCCCAACGCCCCTCCGAAGCAGATCCGCGCGATATACCCAGTCCGGTTGAAATGAGCCATGAAATAAAGCATGTGGCCAAGTTATTTGGCGCAGATCTTTGCGGTATCACTTTCTACGATAAACGGTGGACCTATACCAAGCGATTCAACCGTCATCGATTGGATGAAGTTGAGATGGATCTACCAGATACCATTACAAATACGATTGTTGTGGCTCATGAAATGGACTATGAATTGCTAAGAACAGTGCCATCTGCCCTGAGCGGCACTGCAACAGGTGTAGGGTATTCAAAAGACGTAACCACGCTCTTGGCCTTGGCCCAATATATTCGAAACTTGGGATATGAGGCATATGCCAGTATGAATGATACAGCCCTTTCAATTCCAATGGCAATCCAGGCTGGGTTGGGTGAGTATGGCCGCCACGGATTATTGATTACCAAAGAGTATGGACCACGAGTCCGGTTAGGAAAAATCTTTACAAATCTCCCTTTATCACATGATAGACCCATTCAATTTGGCGTAGAGGCATTTTGTAATGAATGCAGGGCGTGTACCGTGAATTGTCCTCCTAATGCTATTGACGATGGGATGCCAAAAGAAACTATTTATAATCAATCCAATATACCCGGAGTTACAAAATGGACAACAGATGCGGAAAAATGTTTCGATTTTTGGGTAAATCAGGTGACCGATTGTTCTATTTGCATCCGGGTTTGTCCATATAACAGAAAGTTACCCCAATGGCTATATCAGTTAAGGATAAAGCTCATGGGATCTTTTCTTAGGAAATTCATGCTCTGGGTAGACAAACTGTCTGGTTTTGGTAAAAGGAATGCCCCATCAAACTGGTGGCCAGATTAATATTTATTATAATTCTAGGATGAACTTCTTCATTGCTTCATAACAATTGACCAAGCTTTTTTCCGAAACCCACTCGTCAATTGCATGCGCACCATGACCTGCTGGCCCGAATAGAATAGATGGAATACCTGCCTTAGATGCCAAGGCTGAATCGGCCCAATAAGACATGCCATCGTACTTTTTTCCACCGGCAGCTGCACACAATTTTTGGATAATCTCATCATCGCCAGCTTCATTGGGTGGACGAGAAAACAATTGTTTGACAGACACTTGATGATCCCCTTGCGCATTTTCAACAGCAATTTTTACCCGGTTCAATTCACTATCCAATTTCTCTTGAGATTCTCCTGGAAGGGTACGTCGTTCCCAATTTAAGGTGGCTTCGGCGGCGATCACACTCTGAGCCGATCCGCCCTGAACCAACCCGGGGTGGAGGGTGGCATGCCCCAGATAGGGATGGGGTGTCTCCTTAGACAATTCTTGATTGATCATATCTAATTCTTGCAATGCCGATGCTAACGGAAATATAGCATTGATTCCCTCCTCAGGCCGACTCCCATGGGCAGCCAATCCTTCGATCTTTAATTCATACCAGGTGTATCCTTTGTGGCTGATGCCGATGGCTTCTTCAGTGGGCTCCATGAATATACCCAAAAATGGTTTAACAGGAAGTGTGGGCAAAAAATGGTCTACCAAGTGTTCCATGCCCATGCTGAGATTTTCTTCATCGGCCACAAAAGTGAATGCCAATGATAGGGGGGGCGGATTTTGAGAAAAATATTTTGCCAACCCCATCTGAACTGTACATCCTGCCAGCATATCATAGGTGCCCCTGCCATACAGGCGATCCTCATCTTTGCGAAGCGTAAAGGGTTCTTTCATCCCTTCAATTCCAACTGTATCAATATGACCGTTCATAAGCAGAATTTTTGCTGGATTTTTACCCTCTAATAATGCGGTTGTATTAGAGCGATCCACCTGAATGCTGTGGATATTTGATGGTATATTCAGCTTCCTGAAATAATGATGAATGAATTCAGCGATCTCATGTTCCCCTTGGCCTGCCTTTGAGAGGCCCGGATTAACTGAGTTGATGGCCACCAGGTCAGTAAGGATATGGATCAGTTCTTGTTTCAAAAATAGTCTCCTTGAGTCAAGGAAGATAGGCGAGAATGGAAAAGAGATGCAAGAGCAGTAAGGGTTGGGTAGATTCAGTTACTTATGAGAGAGTTGAAGGAATCAATATGAATAAGAAAATTATATTTACAACCATGTTAATCAGTTTTGGCTGTGAACAAAAAGACATTTCAACATCCGATCTGCGATCGACAGAAAAACTAATTGGTTTAGAATTTACCAAGGCTGAAAGGGATTCAGTTCAGGCTACGGTCAATGACCGGCGAGACCAATATGAAGAACTGCGCTCCTTGGATATGGCCAATGAGGTGGCATTTCCTTTATACTACAATCCCCAACCACCAGGGATGGATTTGCCTCGAGGCCGGGACCAATTCCAGTTTCAGGATGAAAAAACAGCAATGCCAGACAATATAGAGGAATGCGCATTCATGACCGTTCCTCAATTGGCCTATCTGATTCGTACCCAGCAGGTGTCTTCAGAAGCATTGACTGAAATGTATATCCAGCGATTAAAGAAGCATGGCCCTGAACTGGAATGTGTGGTCACTATTACGGAAGAACTAGCCCTTAAACAAGCCCGAAAGGCTGATATGGAAATATCACGGGGAAAATACCGTGGACTTCTTCATGGTATTCCCTGGGGTGCAAAGGACCTTTTGGCTGTACCAGGCTATAAGACCACTTGGGGTGCAATGCCCTTTAAGGATCAAATTTTGGATGAAAAAGCAACAGTTGTAGAAAAGTTGGAAGAAGCAGGAGCCGTATTGGTGGCGAAGTTGACCTTAGGTGCTTTGGCATGGGGTGATGTCTGGTATGGCGGCAAAACACGCAACCCATGGAACTTGGAACAAGGGTCTAGCGGTTCATCGGCGGGGCCCGGCTCAGCAACGGCTGCAGGTTTGGTGGGATTCTCTATTGGTTCTGAAACTTGGGGATCTATCGTATCACCGGCAAATCGTAATGGTGTTACGGGTCACCGTCCTTCATTTGGCACCGTGAGTCGTGCTGGCGCCATGGCATTGAGTTGGACCATGGATAAGTTGGGGCCCATGACACGTTCAGTTGAAGGGGCAGCAATCATATTTGAAACCATTCGTGGTACGGATGATAAAGACAGAACCGTAGTTAATGTGCCATTTAGTTATCCATCCACTAACCGACTAAAGAATCTCCGCGTAGGGTATGTAGCCTCTGCATTTGCAGATTCAATTGTATCAAAAAATGACAAGGCCAGCCTTGGCGTGTTAAGGTCCCTCGGCTTTGAGCTCATTCCAATTGAATTGCCGGAATTCCCGACTCGCTCACTATCATTTGTGTTGCAGGCGGAAGCTGCGGCCGCTTTTGATGAATTAACACGATTTAATCAAGATGATGAATTGGTAAGGCAGGTTAAAAATGCATGGCCAAATGTATTTAGAGAGGCACGCTTTATCCCTGCCGTAGAGTATATTAATGCAAATCGAGCGCGGACATTGTTAAATCAAAAGATGGCCGAATTAATGGATACAGTGGATATCTATATTATACCATCATTCTATGGCGATAATTTGTTGCGAACCAATTTAACGGGCCATCCTTGTGTCGTAGTCCCCAATGGATTTAATGATAAAGGGTCTCCCACTAGTATAAGCTTTATTGGAGATCTTTATGATGATGGAAACGTTTTAGCTGTCGCCGATGCATATCAGGAAGTGACCCATTGGCATAAAAAGTATCCTTCAAAATTCTATCCTTCAAAAGAATGATTAAATAGCGCTCATAACGCTCACTATTATTGCTTGTTAAATATTTTAATTTTAAATTCTCGGCTGAATTTTTAACTAAATGAACAAAAAATGGTCGAATAAGTTAACTAACTTATTCGCAGGATAAATAAAATGAATAATAGAAAACTTTTTGTGGCGGTTTTAATCGCAATTTCCTCATTAGCAATTGCCCAGAGGGGTGGAAACCATAGCAGGGGAATGAGTCAACGGCAAATGGACCCCAACAAAGTACCCAAGATCGGTGTGGTTTATGGTACGGTGGTGGATTCAGCATCGGGAACACCAATCCCTTACGCATCCGTTGCCATTATTAACCAGCGAAGCAGTACCATCATGACGGGTGGTATCACAAATGATGAAGGGAAATTTCATATAAAAGAAATTCCATTGGGCCGTCATATGGTTGTGGTGGAATATATAGGTTTTAAAAAACAGGAATTCGGACCCTATACATTTGCGCCCATTGGCAAATTCAAAACTGAATATGATCTTGAAACCATTTCATTGTCCCAAACCACCCTTCAAATGGCAGGTGTAGAAGTAGAAGGGGAGCGACCACTTTTCGTGCAAAATGCTGAAAAACGAATATTTAATGTAGAAAAAAATTCATTAACATCCGGTGGGTCTGCCATTGACGCCCTCAGACAAGTGCCGGGCGTGGAAGTGGATCCGGATGATAATATCAGTTTGAGGGGAAGTACACGAGTCAATATCATGATTGATGGAAAACCCTCCATCATGGCCGGTGGCGATGTAAAAATGCTGCTTCAAAGTATGTCTGCCAACAATATTGCAGATATTGAAGTCATGACCAATCCAGGTGCAAAGTATGATCCTGAAGGGATGGCGGGGATTATCAATATTGTATTAAAAGAAAATAAATTTGCAGGGTTGAATGGAAATGTAAATACCAGTGGTGACTCTCAAGGCGGTTCAAATCTGTCTTCGCAAGTGAATTGGAGAAACACTGCGGTCAATACATACGTGAATCTTGGGTTTCGTAATGGGGTGAGAAATTCTACTGGAGATTCCTTTCGGAAAATGACCTTTCCTACATTTGAAAATGTTTTGAATGAAAATAATTCAGGAAAGGGCGGCGGCGGCAGCTTATTTCTCAAAACAGGTGTAGAATATTTTATCGATGAAAAACAATCGGTTCAATTGTCTGCATCGGTGAGTGATGGAAACCGGGGCAATGACAATAAAGTGAACACCGTTGAAACCGGTCCCGGCGAAAAGCATTATTATCGTACCACAGAAGGGGACAGTAAATGGGGTGATTACGGCTTTACCCTGAGCTATGATAAGAAATACGATAATCCGAAACAAAAACTCACATCCTATATTCGCTTTGCAGATGGATTGAGCGATGGTGAAACTGAATATTGGACCACCCCTGAGTCAGGATATGAAGATGTAGTCCGTACCAACCGAGCCATGAATGGGCGTGAAGGTGAAAATAAGACATTTGAAGTGAAGGCGGACTATATCCATCCATTTGATGAGGATACCAAATTAGAAGTCGGGTTTAACAGTACCATCCGGACACGAGGTGATGAACAATTGGCCTTCTTGTATGATGAGACGGCAAAATCATTTATTGCCGACCCAGATTATAATAATGATTTTGCTTACGATGAAGATGTCCACGCTGCTTATGTACAATATGGTGGGTTTTTAGGCATGTTTGGTGTGAATGCCGGGTTGCGATATGAAATGGTAGAAATGTTATCCCAATTGAAATCCACCAACGAAACATTTAAAAATCCCTATAAGAGTTTTTATCCAAGTTTATCATTCTCATTTGGGATGCCTCAGATTTTGCAAGTTAATGCATCTTATGCCAAACGGGTGCGGCGCCCCAGATCAAGGATGCTGAATCCCTTTACCACAAGGGAGGACGCCAGAAATATCCGGAAAGGGAATCCATTTCTAAAACCGGAATACACCGATTCCTATGAATTGAATTTTGGTCGTTACACCAGGGGATTGTCCTTAAGTCTGGGTGCTTATTACCGTCATACCACAGACAAAATGCAGCGTCATAAAATTGTGCAAGATGACGGTATTTCTATTGCCACATTCACCAATATAGAAGATCAAAAGACCCAAGGAATTGAATATAGTGTTGTAGGATCCTTAGGTCGAAAGCTACGTCTTATGTTTTCGGGTAGCATCTACAAAGATGAAATCAACTCAGCACTTTATGGCGAAGATTATGATAAAACTGCCACAGGCCAGCGGATGCGAGGTACAGTCATGTGGAATATTAATCCCACCACCGAATTTATGTTCTTCATGTTCTATATGCCCGGCAGGGATATTCCCATCGGTCGGATGGGTTCCATGACCCATTCCTCCCTATCATTGAAAAAGAAATTTATGGATGAACGATTGAATTTGACCGTAAATGTGGGTGACCCTTTCAAACTGAGTGGATTCAATTTTGAAGCTTGGGGTGACAATTGGTACCAAGAATCCAGTCGATACTGGAATAGCCAAACGGTTCGAATCACCTTAGAATATCGATTTGGTAAAATGGAAGACATGAGCCGGTACAGTCGTAGGAGCCGGGGCGAAGGTATGCAAATGGAAGACGGGGCCGGCGAAATCTTTTAACTGTTCAACCCATGGTGTAGAGACGTCCCGATAAATCGGGATGTCTCTACACCTAGTTTAGTTCTAAATTATATTAGCTTTTAAGGAATCAATATGCAATTCATGATATACGGGGCCAACGGCTATACAGGTCGACTGGTTGTCAATGAAGCCATCCAAAAGGGATTGAACCCCATTTTAGCGGGTCGATCTGAATCGGTTAAAGCATTCGCAAATGAAAAAGGACTTCAGTCCAAGGTGTTTGATTTATCCAATGTTGATGAAATTGCAGAACACCTGAATGGCATTTCTGTTATGGCCAACTGTGCCGGACCATTTTCCCAAACGGCCAAACCCATGATGGAAGCTTGCATCCAATCCCAAACACACTACGTGGATATTACAGGTGAAATTGCCGTATACGAATTGGGACACAGTCTGAGTGAAGCTGCCCAATCTGCCGGTATTGTGATTTGCCCCGGTGTTGGATTTGATGTAATTCCCACTGATTGTCTCGCGGTTCACCTGAAAGATAAAATGCCGGACGCTACGCACCTCACATTAGGTTTCGCCAGTCAAGGATCCAAGGCCAGTAAAGGGACAGCCAAGACCGCTGCAGAAGGAATGTCACAAGGTGGAAAAGTCCGAAAAGATGGTGAAATGAAACAGGTTCCTTTGGCGTATAAAGAGAGAGAAATTGATTATGGCTTTGGCACCATCAATGCCATCACTATTCCCTGGGGTGATGTGTATACGGCCTATCATAGCACGGGGATACCAAACATCGAGGTATATTATCCTGCTTCCCCAAAGGGTGCGGAAAGCTTGAGAAAACGTCAAAAATATATGAAGCTGATGAAGTTTAACTTTGTGAAAAATATTGTATTAAATAGAATTGAAAAAACATGGGTACCCAATACAGATGAAGAGCGCGCAAAAACAAAATCCTTCATTTGGGGTGAAGTTAGAAATGAAAGTGGAGATGCAATTCAAGGTCGATTCACAACAGTAAATGGTTATGACCTCACTGCATCAGGTACAATTGAAGCTTCACAATATTTATTAGGCGATCATCGACAGTCAGGTTATTTCACTCCGAGCAAATTAATTGGGAAAGAGTTGGTTGAAAAAATGCCTGGATTTTCTGGAATAGAATATAATTAAGCTCCCCATTAATAATATATTCAAGTGCATTCTGAGTACTATTGGTCTATTATTGACCTACTTATTATTCTGGCCTGTAGGTGCAGATCCGGCGGTGTGGACTTCCCTGCCCGCACCAGCTATGAAGGGCAAATTTGAGCCCAATGAATATTTGGCCGATACAGAAATTCTCGGACTGAATGATGGCATTGGTCCGGAAGATATAGCTGTGGATGAAGCCGGCAATATGTATGCCGGATATGAAGATGGCCGTATTGTTTTGTATGATGTTTATGGGAAAAATCAGGGTGTATTTGTGAATACAAATGGACGTCCCTTGGGCCTGGCTTTCGATGCCAAAAATAATCTGATTATTGCAGATGCCAATAAGGGGCTTCTTTCTGCGGATCCTAATGGCAACTTGAAGTCACTAACTACAGAAGTCCATGGTATTCCTTTTGCCTTTACCGATGATGTTGATATTGGTCCAGACGGAATAATTTATTTTACAGATGCATCATCAAAATATAATATCGATAATTATCGTCTGGATTTGATGGAACATAGACCTTGGGGACGCCTCCTCAGTTATAGTCCTAAATCAGGTATAACCGGTTCTTTGTTGGGGGGCTTATATTTTGCTAATGGTGTAGCAGTCAGCCCTGATGGAAGCTATGTTCTGGTGAATGAAACTTCAAATTATCAGGTAAGGAAATATTGGCTTAAAGGACAGCAAGCTGGTCAATCCGAAATCATTATTAATAATCTTCCCGGTTTCCCTGATGGTATATCCTCTAATGGGAAAGGTATCTACTGGATTGCACTGCCAGCATTACGGAAGTCGATAGTTGATTATTGTGCTGATAAACCTTTTTTAAGGAAAATCATATTGCGCTTACCTGAGTGGTTACAACCATCACCAGACCGCCACGGGTTCATACTGGGTATCGATGGCAATGGGAAAGTGATTCATAACCTTCAATATCCATCTCCAGATTCTTTTTCTCCCATTACTAGTGTAGAAGAGAAAGGTGGTATCTTGTATTTGGGAAGCTTGACCTACCCAGGATTTGCTCGAATTCCTGCTCCCCAGTAATTCCGACCATTATAAACACTGTTTTATTCACCTTGAATTCGCCGATTGATTCATGGGCGAACTGGAATTATTTTTGAGAGAGTAGAAAGGTCTATTTTATGAGAATTGCACTTATTCAACAGCATGCTACGGAAGATATCGATACCAATATTCAGCGTGGTTTGGCCAATTTGGATAAAGCGGCAGCCCAAGGTGCGGAGGTGGCTGTTTTTGCTGAATTGGCATTCACCCGATTTTATCCTCAATATTTTGCTGAAGGAGATGTGACCCATTTGGCTGAACCGGTCCCTGGACCCATCACAGAAAAGTTTATGGCAAAAGCCAAGGCCCACAATATGGTAGTGATCATCAATTTATTCGAATTGGAAAATGGTAAGACCTTCGATTCTTCTCCCGTTATAGATGCAGATGGCTCTCTGCTGGGTACCACTCGGATGGTTCATGTGGCCGACTATGAATGCTTTTTCGAAAAGAGCTATTATGCGGAAGGAGATCATGGTGCACCCGTCTATGATACGGCTGCGGGAAAGATCGGTGTGGCCATTTGTTATGATCGTCACTACCCAGAATATATGCGGGCCTTAGGTGTGAATGGTGCAGAAGTGGTAGTCATCCCCCAAGCAGGTACTGTAGGTGAATGGCCCGATGGCCTCTACGAAGCGGAACTACAAGTGGCCTCATTTCAAAATGGATATTTTTGTGCATTGGCCAATCGTGTGGGAAAAGAAGATCAAATGGAATTTGCCGGTGAATCCGTCATCACCAATCCGGAAGGAAAGGTAATTGCCCAGAGTCCCGCCGAGGTAGATGATATTTTAATCCATGATCTTGATTTGACTGAAGTGCCCAAATCCCACGCCCGAACCATGTTTTTCAGAGACCGCCGTCCTGATATTTATCCCTTGAATTAAATATAGTATGAGAGCACATGACTGAATATCCAAGACTGTATACCTTCCGCCGGTGACCATGGGCTATGCGCGCCAGGATGGCGTTAGCCCATGCGAACATCACTGTAGAATTGCGAGAAATACTCTTGTCCGATCGGCCTCAGGAGATTTATGATGCATCACCCAAAGGAACAGTACCCGTGCTTCAACTCAACGATGGGACCGTCATTGATGAAAGCTTTGATATCATGGTATGGGCATTAGATCAAATAGAATCGGATTGGAAGGATATTGAACTAGAGAAACAATTGACCATCATCAAAATGAATGATGAAGATTTTAAACCATGGTTGAATAAATATAAATACCACATTCGCCATCCGGAAAATACGAGGGAATTCTATCAGCATAAATGTGGCGAAATTTTGTCTCAATATGAATCTGCTTTAAAAGAAACCCTTTATCTCATGGGGGATAAACCTCAATGGGTAGATATAGCTATTCTGCCGTTGATTCGTCAATTTGCCCATGTGGATTTACCCTATTTTCAATCGGCCTACCCAAAGTTGAATCAATGGTTGGAGGTTTGGAAAGGATCGGATTTGTTTCAATCTATCATGAAAAAATATATCCAGTGGCAGCCGGATCACGAACCCCTCATCGTTTCATTTGCATCTTGATCTTGCCGTAATTTATAGGAATGAAAAAAGAAGTTTTATATAATAAAAAGAGCCGTGAAATCCTCATGGCTGAATTGCAGGTCGAGCCCTTTGAACGGATTACCTGTTCTTTTTATCGCTACATCAATATTGATGACCCAATTACCCTTCGTGATGAATTATATCGTGAGTGGGATCATATAGGAATATTCGGTCGTATCTATATTGCGAAAGAGGGGATTAATGCGCAATTCAGTTGTCCAGAACAAAACTGGGATGCTTTTAAGGCCAATTTAGATTCCCGTGATATTTTAAGGGATATGCCTCTAAAGGTTGCCCTACAGGATGGAGAGTCCTTTTATAAGCTCACTATCAAGATTAAAGATGAAATTGTGGCCTATGGTGTGGGTGAGGATGAATATAATATAGACAAAGTAGGTAATCATCTATGCGCAGAGGATTTTAATAAAAAGCTGTCAGATGAAAATACGGTAGTAGTGGATATGCGAAATTATTACGAGAGTGAAGTGGGGCAATTTGAGAATGCCATTATTCCTGATGTGGATACAAGCCGGGAATTACTGCCGGAAGTAAAACGGCTTCTGGAAGGCCATGAACAAGACGATGTTTTGCTCTATTGTACGGGCGGGATTCGTTGTGAAAAGGCCAGCGCCTATCTCATCAATAGCGGATTCGAAAACGTGAATCAGCTCCATGGGGGTATTATTCAATATGCCCATGATGTAAAAGAAAAAGAATTGGATTCAAAATTTATCGGAAAGAATTTTGTTTTTGATGCTCGAATGGGTGAGCGGGTAACGGATGATATCATCGGCAGTTGTCATCAATGCGGCGTTCCGGCAGATCGTCATTTGGACTGCGGTAATGATGCCTGCCATATATTATTTATTCAATGTGATGAATGCCATGACAAGTACAATGGATGTTGTTCCATCGAATGCCAAGAATTTGCCGCATTGCCTGTTGAAGAACAGCGCATGTTGCGAAAAGATCCGGAGAAAGTGGTTTCAAATGCCCGTTATTCCAGCCGAATCAAACCAAAACTGACTGAAATTAATCAGTCGTAACGGACATACCAGAAGGGCCGTTTATAATATTGGCGAAATGGCCGGCCCACAATGGCTGTATAAATCCATCCTGCCAGCCAAAACGCAATTACTGCCGGCAAAATAATATTGATTAATATTGAGAATACGCCCAAAACAAAAACTAGGGCGAAGGGTAGAATCACCGCCATACTGATATAAGGGTGATTCAGCATAAATTGTTGCAGTTTTTTCATTGTAAACCTTTTTTAACTACCATAAAGCAAAAACCATGCTATTTACGAATAATTGCCAAATTGGTTTCAGGATATGACAGTTTGGCAAGTGAGTAATAGTTTCTTCTTTATTTTCATTCGCTGGCAATTTATTTTCTCCTCCCTTGAAAACCATTTCATTTGAGGAGGAGAAGAATGAAATACCATTTTATTGGATTACTTTTAGTTTTATCGGCTTGTGGTCAGCCACCAGCAGTGGCGATTGATAATCCCAAAATTGAACAGGTGTCCACCTTTGATGTGGCCTTGAATAAGAGTACACAGCATGATCTAGAATCCCGATTCGATAGCGTATTGAATCCGCAAAATTTGAATGACTGGATGAAACATATGTCATCCAAACCCCATCATGTTGGCTCTCCATGGAGTAAGCAAAATGCGGAATTTGCAGCCAAATTATTTGAGTCATGGGGTTTTGAATCGGAGATTGAAACATTTGAAGTGTTGGTGCCATTTCCAAAAATTCGAAAACTGGAATTAGTGGCACCAGAAAAAGTATCCCTCCAATTACAAGAACCGGCATTAAAGGAAGATGCTACCTCAGGAATTACAAAAGACGTCCTTCCAGGCTATAATGCCTTTTCTGCCGATGGAAATGTAACCGCAGAGCTGGTCTTCGTGAATTACGGTATTCCGGCGGATTATGAAGAATTGGCGCGAATGGGTATTGATGTAAAAGGAAAAATTATATTGGCAAAGTATGGCGGATCTTGGCGAGGAATTAAACCCAAAGTTGCATACGAACATGGGGCCATCGGCTGTATCATGTATTCGGATCCAAAAGACGATGGATATGTACGAGGCGATGTCTATCCAAAAGGGCCATTTAGAATGGAACATGGCGTCCAGCGGGGTTCCGTATTGGATATGCCCATGTATCCCGGAGATCCCTTAACCCCCGGCTATGGTGCCAAAGGGGATGTAGAGCGGCTTGCCATTGAAGATGCACCAACAATTATGAAAATCCCCGTGATGCCCATTTCTTACGCGGATGCACTACCACTATTAAAAGCATTAGAAGGGCCCGTTGCACCCAATAGCTGGAAGGGTGGCTTGCCCATCACATATCATGTAGGCCCCGGACCAGCGAAAGTTAATCTGCATTTGGAATTTGACTGGAAGCTGCGGACCGCATACAATCCAGTGGCGCGAATGAAAGGTTCGGTTTTTCCTGACGAATGGATTATGCGGGGCAACCATCATGATGGTTGGGCACAAGGGGCGGCCGATCCCATTAGTGGTATGGTCTCGCTCATGGAAGAAGCGCGGGCAATTGGGGAATTGGCCAAGACCGGTTGGCGGCCAAAACGAACATTAATCTATGTAGGGTGGGATGCAGAAGAGCCAGCATTGCTGGGATCTACTGAATGGGTAGAGTACCATCGTGATGATATCCGGGATAAAATGGTAGCCTATATCAATACGGATGGGACCGGTGTGGGATTTTTAGGTGTTGGCGGATCCCATGCCCTAGAAAAATTCGTCAATGAAGTGGCGTCCGAAGTGCAGGACCCTGTTCAAGATGTATCCTTGCAGGACAGGAACCGTGCTCGACTGCGTGTGAATGGGAATAAGGATGCAGAACGAGAGGATTTACGCATCTATCCTTTGGGTGCCGGGTCGGATTATACGGCATTCATCCATCATGCAGGCGTGCCCTCATTGAACTTGGGATTTGGTGGCGAAAGCAGCGGAGGATCATATCATTCCATCTATGATTCATATGATCATTATACTCGGTTTAGCGATGGCGATTTTAAATATGGGATTACATTGTCCAAAGTCAATGGACGGTTAGTGTTACGATTATCAGAATCGGATATTTTACCATTCAGATTTACAAATATGGCTGAAAATATTGGTACATTTATCGAAAGTAATAAAAAACTGGCAGAAGAGGTAAAAAAAGAAACGGAACAGCGGAATAGACTATTGAATCAAAATGCTTATACCATTGCAGGGAATCCCAAGAAGACATATCTGCCACCAAAACGATTGGATAATGTACCTGTATTTGATTTTAGTCCTTTAGATGGGGCACAAAAACGTTTGGAAGCCAGTGCGTGGACATATGAAAAATCGCTGGCTGGTTTGAAAAAAGGATCTTTGTCGGCTGAACAAAAATCTCAAGTGAATCGATTATTAAAGGATGTGGAACAGGCCATGAGTCATCCGGATGGATTGCCCCGGAGACCATGGTTCCAAAGCATGATTTATGCACCGGGATTTTATACGGGTTATGGGGTAAAAACACTCCCTGGAATCCGTGAAGGATTGGAAGAACGAAATTGGGATGAAGTTCATAAATATATTGAAGAGGTGGCCAAAGCGCTTGATCGTGCATCAGCCAAAATCAATGCAGCTGCACGAATTTTAGAGGGGGATTAAATGTTTAAAAATCTCCTACTATCAGCCATTATTTTTTGTAGTGGTCTTGTCGCCAATGATCCGCCTTCTGTAAGAGCCACCCAAAAGTGGGTGAAGAAAAATGGCCATAAAATTATTGGAGATTTTACTGAACTCTTGGCTATTCCCAATGTGGCATTGGATCGACAAAATATCCGCAAGAATGCAGAATATATAAGTGAGTTATTTCAAGATCGAGGTTTCGAAATGCAGCTCCTGGAAGCGGATGGCGCCAATCCCATTATATATGGAGAAATGAAAAAGCCGGGCGCTACACGGACATTGTGTTTTTATGTCCACTATGATGGTCAGCCCGTGGATGAATCCAAATGGAAGCACGCGCCATTTAAACCGGTGCTCTATAGTGGACCTATGGATGCTGGAGGGAAGCCCATCGACTTGCCGAATAAGCGGAAAAAGATAAATCCGGAATGGCGACTATATGGTCGTTCTGCCGGGGATGACAAAGCACCGATCATAACGATCTTAAATGCGGTGGATGCCCTCCAAGCTTCCAATATCGGAATTACATCCAACATCAAACTATTCTTTGAAGGAGAAGAAGAGGCGGGCTCTACAAACCTCAAGGTCCATCTTTCCACACATCGTGAACTGCTGGATGACATCGATATATGGTTGTTTTGTGATGGCCCAATGCACCAAAGTAGACAGCCACAATTGGTCTTTGGCGTTCGTGGCGTTACGGGAATGGAGGTAACCATTTATGGTGCTGCTCGTTCGCTACACAGTGGTCATTATGGAAATTGGGCACCTGTACCGGGGCAGACCCTATCCCATTTGATTGCATCCATGAAGGATGAAGAAGGGAATGTCTTAATTGATGGGTTTTATGATACGGTTGAACCACTTTCAGAATTTGAAAGGCTAGAGCTAAGTAAAATTCCTGACGTAGATATTGGGCTAAAAAACGAATTAGGACTAGCTTACACCGAAGGTGGCGGACGATCAATCAATGAACGGTTGCTCTTACCATCATTAACCATTAAAGGTCTTGCTAGCGGCAATGTAGGTTCAAAGGCAAGAAATGTGATCCCCAATTCTGCTACGGTTGCGCTAGGAGTTCGGTTGGTAAAAGGCAACGAACCGGAAGATATGCTGGATAAAGTAGAAGCCCATATTCGAAAGGAGGGATTTCATATTGTTTATGATGATCCGGATATGGCCACGCGGCGAAAATACCCTAAAATTGCAAAAGTGGATCGCAGAGGTTCAGGATATATCGCATCTCGAACATCTATGAATGATCCTTATGCTCAAGAAATTATTAATGCCACAAGATCGTTTGTTGGGGATGACTTGATTTTGATGCCCTCATTGGGTGGATCATTGCCGATTTATTTATTTACCGATTATTTGAAAAAGCCGGTGGTCATTGTACCTGTGGCGAATCATGATAATAATCAGCATGCCCCGAATGAGAATCTGCGGATTGCCAACCTTTGGTACGGGATTGACCTCATGGGCGTCATCCTCACCATGCCAAACTAATGAGTGAAGTTGGCAGAAAAAATATTTCCCTCTCCCGCCTACACTTTGGCTACGGACGGGCAAGCAAGAGGGGAATTCCCCTTGTTGTATGTCTAATCTTTAATTGTCTTTTCGCTCAATCACTCTCCTTAGAAAAACTGGATAGTGGCTCAGATGCATCCTTCCGTGGATTGGATGTGGTGAACCGAAATGTAGTTTGGGTCAGCGGTACAGGCGGCACTGTGTTGCGGACAGTAAATGGCGGAAAATCATGGAAAAATGTATCCGTACCGCATCAGGATAAAACCGACTTTCGGGATGTGGAAGGGTTTGATAAAAATTCAGCCATTGTTATGGGCATCGCCACGCCCGCACAATTCTTTAAAACCACCGATGGGGGCCAAACATGGAATCCGGTTTACTTTGATGACCGGGAGGGCATTTTCTTTGATGGTATGTCCTTTTGGAATCGGAAAGAAGGTATTGCATTCAGCGATCCTGTAGATGGTGGTCATATCTTGATCCGGACGGAAGATGGGGGTGATTCTTGGTTTGAATTGCCATCAAAAGGCATACCTGCAAAACTGGATCCAGAGTTTGGATTTGCCGCCAGTGGCACAGGTATCCCTGTGCAAGGGAAGCATACGGCTTGGCTCGGTATGGGTGGTGTGAAATCTCGCGTATTTAAAAGTGAAGATGGTGGTTTCAATTGGACGGTCACAGAGACACCGGTTGTTCATGGTGGCCAGAGTACAGGCATCTATTCTGTGGCATTCAAAAATAAAAAAATGGGGATTGCAGTGGGTGGTGACTACACAAACCAATCCATCAAAAATACCATGGCTTATACCCATGATGGGGGTACGACTTGGCATCTGCCGGAGAAACAAACCCATCAATACAGAGAATGCGTGGCCCATTATCGCGGAAACACATTTTTTGCTGTAGGGCCTTCAGGGTTTGACCGGACAACAGACAATGGCAAAATATGGACTCCACACTACTGGGAGGTGCAAGATTTAACGGCCATTGCATTCGCCAAAGGTACTCGAACCGGATTTACTGTGGGGAAGCGCGGACAGATATATCGATTAAAGGTCAATCCCTAATGGGGCAGCAGTCCGCACTGGTTCTTGGCGCTTCAGGTTTAATCGGATCTGAGGTATTGAGTCTCTGTTTAGGCTCAGGCCATTATGATCGTGTCATTGCGCCGGTACGACGTCCCTTAAATATAAATCATGAAAAGCTATCCGAAATGGTGATCGATTTTGATATGCCGCCATGGGAGACGCTTTTTCCTGTCGATCATGTATATTGCTGTCTAGGAACGACGATCAAAAAAGCAGGCAGTCAGGAAAATTTTAGGAAGGTCGATCATGACTATCCATTGGCATTTGGGGGTGCAGCCAAAAAATGGAATGCATCCGTGTTTAGTATTGTTACGGCTGCTGGATCTAAAGCCGATTCAAAAATATTTTACAATAAAGTCAAAGGTGAACTGGAAGATAATTTGAAGTCCCTCAACTTGAATACCACACTTGTTTTTCAGCCATCACTTCTTTTGGGAGATCGTGAGGAATTCCGCATGGGAGAAAAAATTGGTAGCGGTATAGCCAAGCTAACGGGATGGATAACACCATTATCCTATCGAGCAATTCAAAGTAAAACAGTCGCCATATCTATGGTAAACAAAACTTTAGAAAGCAGAATTGGATTTCACCTAATTTCCAATAAGACAATGCATAAAATGGCTTAAGGAGGAATTAAAATGAAATGGACATTTATTTTCTTACTATCATTTACATTTGGCTTTGGGCAGCGGACAGCTAAGCCCATTATTCATGGTAAACATTGGGTGGCTATAACAGGAAAGCCTTTAGGTGCAACTGCCGGAGCAACTATTTTTGCCCAAGGTGGCAATGCCGTGGATGCAGCCTGCGCCATGCTGGCGGCGACTTGCACCATGTATGATGTGTTGAGTTGGGGCGGGGAGACCCAAGCCTTGGTTTACAATCCCAAAACAAAAAAAGTCATTGGTATCAATGCATTGGGTGTGGCGCCTACGGGTGCTACAGCGGAATTCTATCAGGAAAAAGGTCACGAGTATCCACCGCAATTTGGTCCCTTATCTGCAGTTACGCCGGGCACACCCGGTGGCCTTATGACTATGCTTGCAGAATACGGCACCATGAGCTTGAAGGAAGTACTGACACCCGCAATGGAAATGGCTAAAGGATACCCCATAGAAGCCCAAGCTGCTAACGGTATTGAGCGCCAGAAAAAACGAATTGCTCAATGGCCCTATTCGAAAAAAGTATTTTTGGTAAATGAAGGTGAAAGAGAAGCTCCCTATCCCGGAGAAAATTTTGTACAGGAAGATCTATACAATACACTCCAAAAATTGGTTGAGACTGAAGCAGAAGTATTGGCCAGCGGTGGTACTAGAGAAGCAGCCATTTACGCAGCAAACGATCGATTTTATAAAGGTGATATTGCGCAAGAAATTGCCCGCTCAACTCAAGAACAAGGCGGACTTATTACTACAGATGATCTAGCCAATTATGAGGTGTATCTAGAAGAACCTGTAAAAGTGAATTACAAAGGGATTGACGTTTTTAAACTTACCCACTGGGTTCAGGGGCCTGTCATGCTTCAATCCTTGAATATGCTGGAGGAATTCGACCTGAAAGCCATGGGGTATAATTCTTCTCGTTATATTCACACATTATATCAAGTTATGAATCTGGCCTTTGCCGATCGAGATTTTTATTACGGGGATCCCTACTTTCCACCGGTGGAACCGATCAATGGTCTTTTATCGAAACGATATGCGAAATCACGAATCAAAGAAATTGATTGGGAAAAGAATGATGCCACAGTCAAACCGGGAAACCCTTATAGGTTTCAGGTGGGGCCCAACAATCCATTTTTGCATCATTTAAAAACATGGGGTGAAGAAAAGAAACGACATAATCCCAATGATGGCAATCAGGATTTTTCCGCATTAGAATCGGAATTCAATTTGGGGACAACCACGATTCAAGCAGCGGATAAGGAAGGTTGGATCGTTTCAATAACCCCTAGTGGTGGGTGGATTCCCGCAGTGATCGCAGGTAATACGGGCATTGGCTTAAGCCAGCGGGCACAGAGCTTTGTGCTATATGAAGATGAAAATCCCTATAATGTAATTGAACCGGGTAAACGACCACGAGCCACATTAACACCCGCTTTGGCTTTGAAGAATGGAAAGCCCTTTTTATCCTTTGCGGTTCAAGGAGGGGATACCCAGGATCAAAATCTCCTTCAATTTTTCTTAAATATGGTGGAATTTGATATGAACGTACAAGAAGCGGCAGAGGCTGCAAATGTGAATAGTTACCAAATGTACAGTTCTTTCGGGACACATAGTAAAGAAGCGGGTCGGATTGTGGTCCATAGGGATACACCACCATGGGTGATTAAAGATCTAAGAAAAAAAGGTTATAATGTGGTGACAAGGGCACTTACTTCAGGGCCCATCAATGCCATCTGGTTCGATTGGGAACATGGTACCATGTGGGGAGGTTCATCCAATTATGGCGAGGATTACGGAATTGGCTGGTAGATGAAAAAACTGTTCATCCTATTGCTCATCATTAGTTGGGCCTTTTCTGGTGAGTTGCGGGTTCTTGCTTATAACATTCACCATGGTGAGGGCATGGATGGAACCATCGACCTCCCTCGAATTGCAGATGTGATCAGATCAGA